>CAYJOZ010000183.1:0-3855 GCA_964371925.1 uncultured Treponemataceae bacterium
AAATTCGCATTAGGCAAATGGTCGCTGATGGTAAATTAAAAGCTTACGTTACTGTCACATTTGATGATTGTTTTGTAGTGCACAATGTTAAAATTATTGAAGGTAAAACAGGACTTTTCATTGCAATGCCAAGTCGAAAGACCAGCACAGGGGATTATAAAGATGTAGCACATCCTATTACTCCTGATTTTAGAAATGAATTACAAGACCGAATACTCGCAGAGTATGAGGCAGGCAATTTCGAATTGGGTACAACCCCAATGGATGAATAGAACTGTAACAAGTTCTTTGCTAAAAAATTGATTATAACGTATCAACGATTATCGCATTTTCGCAGTTATTGTTGATACGAAAATAATATTGAGTCGTCGGCAAGTGGTAAGCCACCGGTTTTTGGTATCGGCATTCCGCAGGTTCGAATCCTGCCGACTCAGCTACGGAAAAACTCTGGCGTGATGAACGATGGGGAATAAGCATACTTCTTACTCTTATGTAATTATTTTACATAAACTTGAATGAGACTAAGGTTCCTTAGTCTATGTTTCCCCTTATAATCTTACATTAGTTTTTCCAGTTTATATTTATGGAGTATAGTTATGGAAAGACTAGTAATCAACGCAAAAACAAGAACACAATCAGGTAAGGGCGCTGCTCGACGTTTAAGAGCTGAAGGACAATTACCAGCTGTTATGTACAATTCAAAAGGTGAAGCTGGAATGCTTGAAATCACGGAATCTGAATTTTTCAAAGTATGGAAACAAGCAACACCTACAACATTAATTTCACTTGTAGTTGACGGTGGAAAAGGTGTACTTGCTTTTATTAAATCAACAGATTATAACATTATTTTAGATAAAAATATTCACGTTGATTTTCATGTTATTGATGAAGATAAACCTCTTGTAGCTACTATGAAAATTCTTACCTCAGGTAACCCAGTTGGTGTGCGTGATGGTGGTGTATTTGAAAAAGGAATTCAAAAGGTTGAAGTTAAGTGTTTGCCAGCAGATTTGCCTGTTAGAATCACAGCTGACGTTTCTAACTTAGAACTTAATGGGAAAATCTGTATTAAAGATCTTCCATTTGAAAAATCTGTTACAGTATTAACTGACGCTGAAGCAGTTGTTGCAACTGTACGCCCAATGCGCTAATCTTGGCTAAATCATTTTCTAAGCCCTTGAAAAGTGCTGATTGCATTTTTCAAGGGGCTAAATCAAATCGTCCTTCACGTAACTATAGTTCTATACTGAATGATTATGTATTACAAAAAGTAAATGATAATCTTATGTTTTTTATAGATTCTACACGTTCTTCAGTGGAGGATTTTGATTTTTTAGATATTACCAAAAAAAATACGATTTTACTTGCCGTTTCCGGCGGTGTTGATTCGCAAGTTATGCTTCACAGTGTGTATACACTTGCACAGCATTTTTCTTTTTCAGTGCATGTTGTAACAGTAAATCATAATATAAGAAGTTGTGATGAGTCGCAACAAGATGCTGAATTAGTTTTTAATTACTGCAAAAATGTTTTAAATGTTCCTTGTAAAATAATAACCATTGAGCCTATGCATATTGAAATGCTAAGTAAGCAGAGGAATAGAGGAATAGAAGAAGCTGCGCGGCATATTCGTTATACAAGTATTCGAAATTACGCAGCCTCTATTCAAGCTCCCGTTGTTTTTTTTGCTCATAATAGAGATGATCACTTGGAAACTTTGGTTCAACATTTTTTACAAGGCGCAAGTGCAGGTATTTCCGGATTCGCAAGCAGTGGTATCCGTCAACTTGCTCCTTTTCCAGAACTAGGTAGTAAAAGTATCTCTAAAAAAAACTTAATACTGTTTCGACCGCTCCTTACTGTTTCAAGAAAAGATATAGAGCGATATGCGCAGTATAATGAAGTTCCTTTTAGAGAAGATAGTACAAATACAGATATAACATATTATAGAAATAGGGTTAGACATAAACTTATACCAGTATTAAATGAATATTTTTCGGGTTGGGATACTGGAGTAATGAATGGTGCTCAAAAGGCATTTGAAGTATCTAACTTTGTTGAAAACAATATAACTCAAGATTTTAAGCTTGTTCATGATAGTGTTAGATTAAAATCTTCAGATTTTTTTTCACAAGGATTTCCTATACGTATTAGATTATTATATCGTGCAATTGATACTTTAGGCATTGAAGGCAGAATGTCTTACGAGCTTCTTAAAGCTTTTGCTAATGGGCAGCCACGTGTCGAAGGGCTAGGCTTAGAGTTTTTTAATAAAAATGATGAAGTTGTAATTAGACATAAAAAACCTGTTCATGAAAATTTTGATATTTTCATTGAAAAAGAAGGTAGTTATACAACAAATGAAGGTGTATTCGAGGTAAAAGCTTCTGTGGAGAAACAGCAAACTTATGCCGATACTGAAAGTGGAGATTATTATATTGGTACCTTTTGTTTACCTTTGCGAATTCGTAGTAGGCTGTCTGGAGACACTATACGCACTGCTCAAGGTACTCATAAATCAATAAAAAAAATATTTTCTGAATGGCGAGTTGATATGCGCCATAAAAATACAATACCAATGATTGAATCAGGGGGGGAGCTTCAATGCGTTTGGGGTGCACCTTATGGCTACAAAAATTGGTATGTAATACAATCTGATGTCGAACAACATGTGTATATTCGATTTATAAGGAATGATAAATGAGCGAAAACAAAAAATCACCAAATAATAATAAAATGAGCGAAAAAGACAAAATGACTCGAAAGCCTGATAACTTAAAAAATCAACCACCATCAGGAGGCCGTTTTGGCATGACCCTCTTTATATTAATGATTGGTTTTCTGATTTTATTTATGTTTTTAAATGGTCAAAACTCATCATATCCAGAAATATCGTATACTGATTTTATCCTTGCAGTAGAACAAAATCAAGTTAAAGAAGTACAAATAACTGATCAGGAAAAGATACTAGGTATTAGACACTCTGTAAATGGAAGTGATTCATATTTTCAAACTGTTATTCCGTATACCGATGAAAATCTTATTTCTCTTATGGAAGAAAAAGGAGTGGTGCTGACAGGAAAGGTAACTAGTCCTGGTATATGGAGTGGGGTATTAAATTTTCTACCGCTTGTTATTATGCTACTGCTTGTATTTGTTTTTTTACGACAAAACTCTATGCAAAACAATAGGGGTATGCAATTTGGAAAAAGTAGAGCAAAAGTTTTTGATGCAAATAAAAAAGATAAAGTCACATTTAATGATGTTGCAGGACAGGAAGAAGCAAAGAGAGAACTTGCCGAAATTGTTGACTTTTTAAAAAATCCTAAAAAATATGAAGCAATTGGGGCAAAGATTCCGACAGGAGTATTGCTTGTTGGAAATCCAGGTACTGGTAAAACCTTGCTAGCAAGGGCTGTTGCAGGCGAAGCTGATGTAGCCTTTTTACACATATCAGGAAGTGATTTTGTTGAAATGTTTGTAGGTGTGGGTGCTAGTCGTGTTCGTGATCTTTTTGAGCAAGGTCGAAAAATGGCGCCAGCCATAATTTTTATTGATGAAATAGATGCAGTTGGGCGCGCTCGAGGTGCAGGTTTTGGTGGGGGCCATGATGAGCGTGAGCAAACATTAAATCAAATGCTCGTTGAAATGGACGGGTTTGAAAATAAAGATGAGATTATTATTCTTGCGGCAACGAATAGACCTGATGTACTAGATCCTGCATTGTTACGCCCTGGTCGATTTGATAGACAGGTGAGTGTTGTGCTTCCAGACATTAAAGAAAGAGAAGCTATTTTAAAAGTGCATGCTCGCAAAATTAAGCTTAGTGCAGAAGTAGATATGAATAAAATTGCG
>CAYJOZ010000184.1:0-3854 GCA_964371925.1 uncultured Treponemataceae bacterium
AACAACAACAATGTAGGGGCTTATTGCAATAAGCCCCTACATTGTTATACATAAACACTTCAAAATCAAGGAACCTTCAATGAAATCAAATATTGATTCAATCGTTACCATAAACGAATCTGGCATAATATTACACACAGGACTTTCCTCAAGGCAATTTGCAAATGCAAAGATGGGGCAATATATTGCAGCGCCAGGTATTTTCATCTTAACAACAGGCAACGAGTACACTAAAGAAGAGTTTCGATTTACAGATACGCAAACTATTCCATATGAGAAATCTGATACCGTTATACTTACAAATAAAACCATTCAAGGCGAAACCCTGCTTTCAATTCTTGAAGGAAATAACACAAAAAAAGCATTACAAACGGTAGAAAAACTATGCGCCCTACTTGAATGGAGTTTTACCCAAGGTATAGAGATTGCAAACTGTGGTCCTGTAGGAATAATTGTTACAGAAAATGGATTCCTTTTTTTACCATTTGAGCTTTTTGAACGAAGCATTCTTGCCCAAAACAAAGAAACCGCATCCCTTTTATATGGGTGTTGGACAAATACCTCGTTAAATTATAAAGATAGTTGGCGCTTTACATTAAGCACATACCTTTACGCTAGTATTTCAAACAAAAAGCCGTATAGCGAACTTGATAGTGAAAAACGAGCAGAAGATTATTACGACAACAATTTTGTTCCTTTGCATATTCTTGCAAAAGTAAATGAAAATCTTGCACAAATAATAAACCACAACCTATCTCTTACCGAAAAAGCACACAAAAGCATAAAACCGCAAAGACAAAAATCGCGTTCCATTACATCAAAAATATTGGATCTAGATAATAAATCAGAAACAAATTCAACACCAATCCCATTACCAATTAGTGATATCGAAATACATAAAGATGATACAGCTCTTACGCACGCTCAAAATACTTTTGCAGAAAAAAAATCAAAAGAACTTCGAAGAAAGCGATTTTTGCGAAAAAACAAAGTAAGCATTGCAGTGGTAAGTCTCATACTAATTTTTGTAGGGATTATTACAACGAGTATAATTAAATCAAATCTTTCAAAGCCTACTACAAAAGATATGACAGAAATGCAAGTTGTTCAAGCGTTTTACACAGCTATAAACAATCTCGATTCTATAGCACTAGATAGTTGTGGAAGTTCTAAGGCAATTAAATCATATTCAAACCTTGTTTCGAACCTTTATGTAAGCGGAAAAATGCGAGAGGCATATGAACATACTGTTTCATTTTTACCACCTGCACAATGGGTTGGCTTAAATAATCCTGAAGACTTCTTTGTTTTTGGGCTAACTAATGTACATATCAAACAACACTCTGTCAATAATGCAACCCCCGAAAACGGAGACACTGCTACCTTTACAGTCACATTCAAAACTATGGTCAATCAAGGGCTAGATAACTTTGATGTAACAGAATCAACAGACAATCTTACGCTTACTTTTGGAAAAAAATATTGGCAAATTACGCATATAGATAGTATCAATACTAAAGTAATGGTTGACAGCGCTCAATTCCTTGCAGATTTACAAGCTACTAGGGCAATGATAACGGAAGACACGACAATTACACAATACCAACAAGGCATCGAACTTGTAAAAAGGCTCGCTTCCACATACCCTTGGCTTCCATCAGAACAAGAAGTTGAGTTGAGCATACCGCTTATCCCACCATATTTGCTTATCAGTCAATAATAATAAAAAACACCGCAAACGTTTCCTGTCGGCACTGGAAAAGCAACAGACTTTTTCAGTGACCTAGCATTTCCTTGCGGTGTTATAACAAGATTGTTTTTTTTGATTATTTTCCAGTCCCAGGAACCCCAAATCTTGAAAAAGGGTAAAACCGTAAAACAGGCGTTCCCAATATATCGGCTGTTGATATCAACTGAGGTTTCAGTTTAGAGTCATAATAAAAGGACCAAGGATCAAAAGCAGTAATGCGCCTTCGTTCAGAATCGTATGAATGCCTCATATCATGAGAATTAAACCTATTATCACCCATTACAAAAAAATTATCCTTAGAAATATATTGGGCATTACCGTTTCCATCGTTCGGTGGAAACACACTCATATTACGCATATCATTAATAAATAACATATACCAAATAAGATTTTGAGCATCGCTCATATACTCAACCATTTGCGCATCTTGAAGTTGATCATTGGTATACACACCGCTATTTAAAAGCTCAACTGTTCTTACGGCTAAACGGCCAAAACGTAACTTTAACATAAGATTATGCCGAAACATTGCATCACTGTATATATCCCCATTCACAAAAGCATCCTCAGTAAATGCTTCTTGAGGAATAGCATCGATCCAATCGGTCATAAATGCAGAAAACCACTCAATTCCATCATCAGAAAAATAAAGATCCCAAATCAAGCTACTGCTATGAGAGAAAAAAGAGTAAACATGCAAACTATTTGCATCAGAATAGCTATCTAAAGAAACAGCATCTCCAGCAACCATACGTGCTTGTCGGGTAGGAGAAAATCGTGCCACAAGACTTTCGGCTTCTTCTCTTGCTTCCTGCAAATTAAGCATACTTCTTTCATGTTCAATAGCCAACATTGTGTCATATTCATATGTTTTTAATGGAACATCTTTTACCTTTTCAAGAATACTTTGAGGGAGGGCTGCAATATTCCATTCTGCCCAAAGAGCATCATCAACAACAGGTGTAAAATGAGCACTTTCTTGTGTTCTACTATATAAAATACCATCTTGCATTACAAGTTGCTCACCTTCCACACCAGTAACTCGCTTAACTAGTGGGTCCGCTTTCAATTGTCCGCTTTCATCTACGTTTAAATTCACCATAGTGAGCGTTAACATATAAACCAATTGTGATACAAATGACTGAATCTTTGAATCTCTATCATCACTGTAGTGCGGATTACTGAATATTACTATATCCCCTCTGTCAAAACTTCGTATCTCAGGTATTCCAACATCGCTTAGAGGAAACTTTGGCCCAGCATCTATCTTTAATCCAACAACTCTATCCCTCACAAGAAATTCACTAACCATTGATTCCGATGGAATTTCATATAATTGGAAAATAAAAATATTTATCAATACCACAGCGCAAATAGCTTGTATAAAAGCATCTATCCAATCAAAAATTTCATATACTACCTTTTTAAAAAATGGCAAAGGTTTTTTAGGGCTATGCTCTGCAATCTTTTGTAACTCAGGATTTTTTTCAAACACTCTTTTATGGCTTAAAAAATATAAAACCCCATGCGAACTTATCATCACTATCACCCATAAAGTGACAGTAATAATATCATACCAAAACGCTGTACCAAATTCTCCTGTACGTCTAAACACAAAAGAAGCTAAGAGCACGTAGGGTAGATATTGGAGAAGCTTGACAACTAAAGAAAGTTTTTCAAGTTTTAAGTGCTTGCATAGCTGTATATGACTTTCGTATGCATACCATAATACAAATACAAGTGATAAAGGGAACGCAATAAAAGAAATATCCCCTACAAAATTAATCTGAAAAAGGCTAAATACAAAAGATGCAATAATTGCAACAGTATTAAACATAATAAGTTTACTATTCATACTAGCATTGTACAAAAAAACAGCAAAAAAATCTAGCGAATAGGCCTCTCTATATAACGTGTTAGAAATATTTTTTGCGCTCATGACTTTTTCTATCGACACAATCATTAACAAACACCCGCTATATAATGTATATAGATAATAAGAGATACACTAGCCCTAAAAAACCTTGAAAACAATTTTCTTTTTTGCTACAATATATGTATGATAGTTATGAAATTTGGCGGTTCATCCGTAGCTAACGCAGAA
>CAYJOZ010000185.1:0-1491 GCA_964371925.1 uncultured Treponemataceae bacterium
TATCAAATCACCATACGATGTAAACTGCATGATTTTCCCAAACTCTCCGTTAACGATGTAGAAAAAACCATCCTGCATTATAAGCCGAGTATTTATGTTCCCCGCATTTTGAATGTTATAAAGGCCTACTTCATTTTCAAAACTACCATAATCGAGTGAAAACAAAGATTCTTCTTCAAGGTAATCTCTTCCGCTACTTCTTTTACATGATGAAAGCATAATTAATATGCTTATCACAAGAAGAAAATTTACAAAAGAAATACATTTTTTACAAAATTGTTTCATATTTATAGCATAAAGTGCTTGCCAAAATATGTCAATACACTGTACACTAATATCTATGATTGATTCGATATTAACATTCTTTTTTGGCTCAAAAAATGAGCGAGATGTAAAAGCTTTAAGAAATTTAGTAGAAAAAGTAAACGCAAAAGAAGATTGGGCTTCTTCACTTTCAAAGGAAGATTTCCCACTTCAAACTGCACAATTTAAGGAACGGCTTTCAAAAGGTGAAACACTAGACGATATTTTACCTGAAGCCTTTGCGTTAGCCAGAGAGTCTGCAAAGCGCGTTTTAGGTGAGAGGGCATATGATGTTCAAATAATGGGTTCTCTTGTTTTACATAGTGGAAGCATTGTTGAAATGAAAACCGGTGAAGGTAAACCCCTTATGAGTGTTGCTGCCGCTTATTTAAACAGCTTGGCAGAGAAAGGCGTGCATATAGTAACGGTAAACGATTATCTTGCTGGGCGCGATGCCGACTGGATGCGACCGGTGTATACCTATCTTGGCGTAAGCGTTGGCTCAATTGTTTCTGGTATGGACAATGCAAGTAAACGCATCGCATACAACTGTGATATCACGTACGGAACAAATAATGAGCTTGGTTTTGATTACCTCCGAGATAATATGCAAATTTCAGTAGAAAATAAGGTACAACGGGAGTTTGCCTTTGGTATCGTAGACGAAATTGACTCTATTCTTATTGATGAAGCTCGCACCCCCCTTATTATTTCTGGTCAGGGTGAAGATGATACTCAAAAATTTTACGAAGTAAACAAATTTGTAGGGCACTTTGATGAAGTAACAAAAAATCCTGATACAGATATGTATCCAGATGAAGCAAAGGGCGAAGAAGTTATAGGCGATTATAAGCTTGATGAAAAAAATAAACGCGTATCGTTTACCGATAACGGTATGTTAAAAATCGAACATATTTTACAAAAAAACAACTTAATTTCAGGTAGTGTTTTTGATTCTGCAAACTTCGAGTACGTACACTATTTTACGCAAGCAGTTAGTGCACATAAGCTATATCATAATGATGTTGAATACGTTGTAAAAGATGGGCGAGTTCAAATTGTTGATCAATTTACTGGCCGTATTTTACATGGACGCCAATATGGAGCAGGTTTGCACCAAGCCATTGAAGCAAAAGAAAGAATTAAAATTGCGCAACGAACTAGGACTATTGCAACTATTAAATTCCA
>CAYJOZ010000185.1:1501-3833 GCA_964371925.1 uncultured Treponemataceae bacterium
AAAATTATTTTAGAATGTATAAAAAACTTTCTGGTATGACAGGTACAGCGGATACTGAAGCTGTTGAGTTTAATAAAATTTACAACCTCGATGTTGTGGTAATTCCAACAAATCGACCTGTAGCTCGTATTGATGAAAACGATGAAATATATTTAAACGAAGAAGAGAAATGGAATGCTTTATGTAATGAAATTAAAATTGCACACGAGCATGGCCAACCGGTTCTTGTTGGAACCGTTTCAATTGAAAAGTCAGAGCTTTTAAGTGCACTTTTAACAAAACGAGGTATTAGGCATGAAGTGCTTAATGCAAAAAATCATGCACGTGAAGCGTTAATCATAGCAGAAGCTGGTACAAAAGGCGCCGTAACAATTGCAACAAATATGGCAGGTCGTGGTACTGATATTAAGTTAGGTGGAAACCCTGAGTTTAGAGCATTAAAGAAAATTGGTACAGAAGCATCAGATGAGCAATTAAAAACTGCAATTGAAAAAGAAAAAGAATTATGGCAAAAAGATTACGATGAAGTAAAAAGCCTTGGTGGTTTATATGTAATAGGAACAGAACGACATGAAAGCCGCCGTGTCGATAATCAGCTTCGAGGACGCTCTGGTCGACAAGGAGATCCTGGTCGAAGTAAGTTTTACATTTCTATGGATGACTCACTTATGCGACTCTTTGGTGGAGAACGAATGAAAGCTCTTATGGGCAGAATAGGTATGGGTGACGGAGAACCAATTTACCATCCTTGGCTTACAAAAAATATTGAAAAAGCTCAAAAGAGAGTAGAAACAAGAAACTTTGAGATACGTAAAAATCTCTTAGATTACGATAATGTTTTAAATGAACAACGAACATTTATATATAACCAACGGGATGCAATTCTAACCGATGAAAACTTAATCGAAAGAATTATTACAACTTCAAGTGAAATAGTAGAAGATTTAGCAGAAAGCTATACTCGAGAATCAAAGCAAAATAAAGAGCTTGCGTTTTCAACTCTGATAGATGAAGTTAAGAGAAACTTTGGTTATTCGCTTACTGAAGAAGGTTTTGATTCAAACGATGTGAAAAGTTCTCTCAATGCAATACTTAAAAAACACTTAGACGAAAAAGAAGCTATTGCAGGTAAGGCCTACATTAATATGTTTATTCGTTATCATTATGTACAACAAATTGATAATAAGTGGCTTGACCACCTTGAGTCGTTAGAAGCGCTACGAGAAGCGGTAAGCTTGCGCTCTTATGGTTCAAAAAATCCATTAACAGAGTACAAAATTGATGGGTTTAATATTTTCTATGATATGCTTGATTCAATTCGAACAGGAATTGCGCAAATTGTATTTAAGGTACGATTTAAAGATGCTAATGGTGAAGATTTAAGCACAAAGGGTAGAACAATGACAATGAATGCTCAACATAATAGCTCTGGATCATTTGACCTAGCAAAAGCATCTCCAATGGCATCTAAACGTCAAGCAGAAAATGTTACGGTAACTCGAAACGTTCCAAAAGTTGGCCGAAACGAACCATGCCCTTGTGGAAGTGGCAAAAAGTATAAGCAGTGCTGCGGCAAGTAATTACGAATTATGAATGCCTAATTCCTAATTGTGCGGGAGAAGATATGTGGGATAATATATCCACAGATTGCACAGATTAATGTGATTACGTTTTGTGGAAATTTGTCGGGTTTTTAGACGTACCGAGTAAGGGTTCTTTTATTCTGCTTTGCTTGGTTCTGTTCATAGAAAAAATCTTTTTTAGAATTTATTAACAGTCGACAATATGTCGGCTGTTTTTTTGTGTATTAAAAAGTACAATAAAAAAAAGGGATTTTCAAGCAGTCTTGAAAATCCCTTTTATGTTTAATTATTAAAATCTGCGTAATCTGTGGTTTAAACCAGCCACATATCTACGCCCTAACTATGTTAGCAAAAATTAGCACCGCCTTCTTTTGGCATGTTGCGTAATACTGCTTGGGCAGCTGCAACTCTTGCTACAGGTACACGGAACGGTGAGCATGAAACATAGTTTAATCCTGTTCGGTAACAGAAGTCTATAGTTGCAGCGTCTCCACCGTGTTCACCACAAATACCAAGTTTAATGCCAGGTTTTACACCACGTGCAAGTGTTTTTGATATTTCAATAAGCTGTCCAACACCTTCTTGGTCAATAGTTTTGAAAACATCTTGTTCAAATACATCTTGTTCTAGGTATTCAGTTAAGAATTTCCCTGCATCATCACGGCTAAAACCAAATGTCATTTGTGTTAAGTCGTTTGTACCGTAACTAAAGAAGTCAGAATGTGCAGTTAACTTATCAGCTAGTAATG
>CAYJOZ010000186.1:0-3818 GCA_964371925.1 uncultured Treponemataceae bacterium
AAGGCAAGGGAAAAGCATCATTTAGTGTTATTGGCAAGTCCATACCACAAGTAACACCTTGATAGGCTAGGTTTGAAAAAAGGTATCTATCGCATACACATAACTCGCCATTATTGCACCTTTCAATAATTCCATCTTTTGCATAAAGGTGTTCTGCTCGGTCTGCTGCAAATAAATGTACTACAGTTGTAGGATGAGCCTCAATTTCTCCTTTAAGAATACTTCGCAAAAATTTTCCAGTATGCAGTGTTGTTGGCTCTGCGGTAAAAAAGGCTTTAAGGGGCTTTGGATTTTCACTTACTTTTGCAAACTGTTCTTCTTTTTGTTCATAAAAAGATCTTTCTGAGTTTGATGCTGCATCAAAAGTTTCTCTGGTGAATGATTTTGGCTCATCTCCATAAAGAAAAAGTTCTGAAAGCTTTTTTTCGAGTAGCTTTAATTGTGTAGATTTCCCTGATCCATCTATACCTTCGAGCACTATAAAAGTGTCTATGGTCTGTTTTTTTTGCGAATTTTCGATATTAAAAAATGCTTGTTGTTCCCCTCTCATATTCCTTTTGTTATATCATATTTAAAAAAATTAGTATAGGCTTTTTTTACTTTTTCCATAAATATCTATGAAAATATATCACTTTTCGCTATGAAATTATTGAAATTTCTGATACTATGTATCTTGGAAAGATATGAAAAAATCGGTTTTTACATACTCAGTTAGCATTGCATTTCTCACAATTTTACTTATTATTATATCGGTACTGGTAAAACCTATTATAAATGTTGTATCTTCACGTTTAAACGATGTTCAAAACTCATATATCGCTCTCATAGAGGAATCGTTAGGTGTTACTATTACATATGAATCCCTTTCTCCATCAATTCTTTCTGGGTTGAGGATGGTTGATATTGAAATAATAAATCTTGATAATAAAACCTCTATTGTTACCATTGACTCAATAAAGTTACGATGGAATATTTTAAAGCTATTGAGCGAAAATCCTACTGATGCATTGGGTAAGCTTATAATTAGTGGTGTTAATGCAGAATATAATGCTTTTGAAGACAATGGAATAATCCAAAAAATACTAAATAGTACTCAGTCTTCAAACGCACAAACTGAAAATATTGACGCAAACATTATCCAAAGTGAGCAAAATACACTTCAAGCTACATTGCAAAATATATTGAACCCACTCTTCATTATACCTATCGATATACAGCTTGTTAACACATCTTTATCATTCGTGAGTGAGAACTTTGATGCAAGTGGTCACTTTTCAAAAATTGAACTTTTTGATCAAGCAACAACTGAATATGTAAGTCTTCTTGTGAATGGCACACTAGATATTGATACAAAAGGTATGTTGGAATCAATAGGAAATGTTGCATTAAATGTTTCACTGGATGGGCGCATTACTGAGAGCATCGAGAACAGTTTTGCTCAACTTAGAATCCTTTCGTCACAAGGGTCAGATTACATTGTTCCTCGTTTTGACTTTCACGCTTCGTATGAAGACAATGCTATTGACTTAGTTGCTATGCAAAACTTGCTACCATTCTCAATAAAGGCAACGGCAGACTTTACATTAAATCAATTTGCATTTAACTTTAGTGCTAAAGACTTTGAGCCATTTGACCTTGTTACGTATCGAGGCCAAAATCAATTATTGCATAATCTGCTTGGAAGTACAATAAGCGGAACATATAACTTTCAGTATAAGTGGGATTCCCAAGAATTAGAATACGATGCAGTTGGAAGTTCTCGCTTATCCTCAAACCTAATAGGCGAAAGTATTTTACTCGATTATGAAATGTTTGGAAATGGGGAAGTATTTACAATCAGTCATTTTGATGTTTTGTCTGACAGTCTATCCTTGGGGTATTCTGGCAATATTTCAATGCAAACTTTAATTCCAGAAGGAATAATAGATGTTAGATCTATTACGGTACCAAGTGGAGAAAGCTTGTCAACTGAAATATATTTAAATGCTATTGAAAATGAGTTGTTGGTTTTTGCGTCCCAGATTTTTTTAGGCGAAAAAGTGTTTACAGCATTTCAGTTAGAGGCGTTACGAAATGAAGACTCATTAGACTTCAATTTTGAAATATCAGATTATTCGAGAGCAGAAACCTCTAACCCAGGTGTAATCTCTGCTAATGGCAGTTATGATTTTGGAGAAAATAAATTTTTGCAAGTCGAAGTTTTAACAGACAGCGTGTACCTAGCATCTATATTTGAAGTATTCTTATGGTATTTACCTGAAGAAGAATCACAATCTTTGACAGCCTTATACTCGGTTCTTGATCCATATATTTTCTCATTTAATACGTTCTTTTCATCAAATTTTGATTCGTTTTCATATAGCTTACCCTATGCGATTATTGCAAATACGCAAAAAGATGATGAGCTCTTATTATTTTCAGTAAATGGCAATGAATCACTTTTTCAAATGCCTAGTTTTAATTTGCTTGTTGGTGGGCAGTCTATTCAAGCAGAAGCTAGTGGAGATTTAGGTGATGGATCATCTGAAGTTTTTTTTAACTCTTCAGTGTTTGTAAACTCTATACCCTATACTTTTTCCGGTGTATTTTTACCTAACGAATACATAACTATATCTGGGGATTATAACGTAAATGTTAATGCAAATTTTTTAGAAAATAATACTTTTTCAGTGCTTGCTCAAGCGCAATCATTACCGATATCCATTAGTAACTTCTTACTTTCTCTATCGTTTGATACGTCTATAATGTATAATAGCCCAGCGGATTGGTTTGCAGACGTAATTGCTTTCGAAGTTGAAAATATAGCCTCTACAAGTATATTAAACCCTCGTGTAAGCCTTGCTGGAAGTGTTAATACAAATGGTGCCTTCTTTGACAGGGTAGTTTATGCTGATGATCTATCAACGCTTAATGGTATACTAGCTTCTTCATGGAATAGCATTAATACCATACTGCAAAATTTAACGTTTAATCTATCTCTTGCAGATTCCTTTTCAAATGAAAAATATGAGCTGAATCTTGAAGCATTTAATTTATCTGGTTCCTCATTCGCAGATGATGATTTTTTAGAAAATATGTTTTTTTCTGCAGATGCACTTATCCAAGACTCTCCATCTGCGCGGTTTGCGAGCTTTCAAACTGACTCAAATACCATTAATGCTCAATTTACGGCTCAAGGTTCTTTAGAAAATCCTTCAGCAAATTTATTTGTTGAAAATGCCTCTTTCTTATTTGGCCCGCAAAAAACGGTATTCTCTGGAAGTGTTTCTTTAGAAGATTATACTATCACTGCGAATGATGTTGATATTGCACTTGGCGAAATTGTAATAGAAAACATACGTGGAGGTATTTCTGTAAGTGACCTTTCAGGTTCTCTTGATGCAACTATACAAGGGCGATTAGCAAGTTCATCCTATTTTGCTGAAAAAACATTTAATAGTCCAGTAAGCTTGTCTGTTATTCCTCTTTCAAATAATGATGATATGCCATTGAGTGAAAGGTCTTTTAAAGCTGAACTTGTTCTTGATCGAATTGTTTCATCGTTTATTCCGGAGTTAGAAAACTATTCAGTTGAATTGATACGCACACCGGGGATGTTTGAGCTATTCGCTGGAATAGATAACGAATTGACAGGAACATTGCTTGATTCTGGAGAAATAAGTTTGCAAGCAAGCGACGGTTTTTTTGTTCAATTTGATGGTTTTGGCATCATTGAAAATGATGAACTAAACATGGTATTCGATAATATAATAGCAGATGCGAGAGACTTTTCTAAGCTTGTAGATTTACCGTTCTTTTCCTTACATTCAGGGATAGTT
>CAYJOZ010000187.1:0-427 GCA_964371925.1 uncultured Treponemataceae bacterium
CAATGATTAACGTTGCAGGTGCAATGACATCAGCTGTCTGTACTGACAAAGAGTTAGGTACACTCGATGTTGAAAAATTCCACGACATGAAAGCAATCATCGCTGATGATAGTGCTAATGTATAAGTAAGGACATCTAAAAACGTTCGTTCTTAGATGTTCCCAATTTAAAATTAATTGTGGAGGGAGGACAGTAAATGCTCCTCCCCTACTTTTATTTAAACACGGAAGGAGAAAATATGAATTACGTTATTATTGGAGGAAACGCAACCGGTATGTCGGCTGCAACTCGTCTTCGAAAAAACCAAAGCGATGCATCGATTGTTGTAATTGAAAAATCTGACATCGTGTCATTTGGTGCTTGTGGGTTACCGTATTACGTAGCTGATGAGTTTTCAAATGAAAATGAACTCATTGCAAGAAGCGCA
>CAYJOZ010000187.1:437-3745 GCA_964371925.1 uncultured Treponemataceae bacterium
AGAATCTTTTCAAAAAAGTAACATAGATTTAAGAATTAATCATGAAGCATTAAAAATTGATGCATCAAAAAAAGAAGTGTTAGTAAAAGATCTAACAACTGGAAACGACTCTATGTTCCCATACGATTCACTACTTATTTCTACAGGAGCTTTTCCATTTATTCCAAAGCTTCCGGGCATTGATTTAGAAAATGTACATACACTCACTAAGTTAAGCGACGGAAAAGAAATAAAATCAAAGCTTGCTAATGTGAAAAATGTTGTAATTGTTGGAGCTGGATTCATTGGACTTGAAACAGCAGAAGCAATGCTCCACGCAGGAAAAAAAGTTACATTAATCGAAAAAATGCCACGTGTAAGCGAAAGAGTATTTGACAAAGAAATAACTGAAAAATTTGAAGAATACTTACAATCAACAGAAAATTTAAGCCTAAAACTTGACGAAGAACTAACTGAGATCATTGGTGATGGATGCGTTAAAAAAGTAAAAACCGATAAAGGTGAATACGATGCAGACATGGTTATTGTTTCAATTGGATTTATTCCTAACACTACTTTCTGCAAAGACATCGGACTAGATATGCTTCCTAATGGAGCAATAGCAATAGATGAAAACTGCAGAACATCTGTAAAAGATATTTTTGCTGGTGGAGATTGTGCAACAGTGAAAAATGTTGCCTCAGGCGAAAAAACCTATATTCCACTAGCGACAACAGCAAATAAACTTGGTCGATTACTAGGTGATACCCTTGCTGGAAAATCCGCTCCGTTCCAAGGTACCCTAGGCACATCAGCCCTTCGTTTTAATAAATTTGAACTTGCACGCACAGGATTAACTGAAGAAGAATGCAAAAAACTTGGTATTGAATATTCTGTCAATTTTATTAGTGATTATAACCACACAACATATGTACCATCCACCAGAGGAAGTGTACATATTAAGCTGATTTATACAAAAGATACAAAAGTTCTCCTAGGAGCACAAACAGCAGGTGCAACGGGAGCCGTACTTAGAATAAATGCTTTGGCTGTAGCTATTTTCAAAAAAATGACTGTTCAAGAATTAGGCATGATGGATTTTGTATACAGTCCTCCATTTGCTAGGACATGGGATGTTATGAATATTGCTGGAAACACTAGCCGCTAATAGTTATTGTTAATTATAATCTTAAGCAAGAATTACAGCACCTTTGTTGGTGTAATTCTTGCTTCTTTTTTTGCATCTTCTATGAGCTTTATATTTTGACTTTTGCTATTAAGAAACAGGTAACGTGTTTCAACTTCTAACGTTTTCATGTTAATATTTCCTTGTAAGTAAAAACTGACAATAATAAAAGAAAGTGTAACAAATCCCCAAACGCCCATTGAATCACTCACTAACATAATATTAGAAAAAAATGACCCAAGCAGAAAAAAAAGTAATGCTAGCTTTGCAATTTCTTTTACACTAAAAATTATTATACTTATAAACACAATTGAAAATATTAAAATTGCAAAATTATTAGCAACCCCACCGTATCCAGCATTTTTGTTTGTTGGTGAAATAAATATTTCTATAAAAGTTGAAAATAGAGCCCAATTTATCAATATTGATATAAGGCGTATTTTTTTTGTCTTAAAAGTTATTATGCCGCGAATGTATAACAAAAAAACAACAACCAAAGCCCACAAGCCAGAGGCAAATTTTGGAATTAAATGGATTGATTCCTTACCTGTCGGAAAAAACAAAAAAAATGTATTAACCTCATAGATTGGTAGCCAAAATAAAACACATGCAAAAAATGCGCAGATGATTCCCAATTTTTCTTTAGTACTTTTTTTCATTATGCACCACCTTACTTCTAGATTCCATTATACCATAGTTTTTTATTTATTAGTAAAAACATTAATTTATATTTACCATACAAGATGTCCTGTTGCAATTTTTCACTAAGTCAGCGTTCTAAATTGCAGATAAAAACCATAAAACCTAGATTAGTTACAGAATTTTCAATTATTTGCAAAAATATAGCAAAAAATGCGAAATTTTCTAAAATAAAGCTTGCTTTCTGCTACTTTATGTAGTATCATTATAATGTATGGTTTGCTTTTCAACACAGCCTAGCATCCTTAGCCATACGGCTCTTGCACGCAAGAGTCTTTTTTTTTGGTTAAGCATTATTTTACTCTTGTTAGTGGTATCTAAAACAATATGGCGCATGATTATTCATAACGCCAATTGCCTCCAAGTATGAAAAACAGGTCACCGTTCCCATAAACTTAAACCCACGCTTTTTCAAATCACTAGAAACGTTATTGGAAAGCTCATTCCTATCAGTTTTGCCATCAAAGGGTTGCCTAAAAACCTTCTTATCTGTGAAGGACCAAATATAATCACAAAAACTACCAAACTCTTTTTTTACTTCTAGGAATGCTTTCGCATTTCCAATAGTTGCTAATATTTTTGCACGGTTACGCACTATACCCTCATTTTCTAAGAGTTCTTCTATTTTTGTATCAGTATATGCGGCTATTTTTTTTGCATCAAAATTATCAAAGGCTTTTCTGAAATTATCTCTCTTTTTTAAGATTAACAACCACGAAAGCCCACAGTGAAAAGACTCCAAAACAAACATTTCAAAAAGATAATCATCATCGTAGGAGGCAACCCCCCATTCATTATCATGATATTCTTGATATATTTCTGACGTCTCCAATGTTGGCCACTTGCATCGTTCCATATATTTCTCCTTTTTTTTATTATAGAGCATATTTTCTGAACTGTAAATACAAAATCGTTTTTAGTCCCTCTTACAATTTACCCACTTGAAATATTCTTTAAATGGGTGTAAAATAGAGAAGTTTCAATTAATACAATTTTAAACGTAAGGATGGCTTTATGGCAGACAAAAACATTGTAATGATTGATGGAAATACCGCTGCGGGTCACGTAGCGCACGCGTTAAGTGAAGTTATTTCTATTTATCCTATTACACCTTCAAGCCCTATGGGTGAAGTATCAGACGAATACTCAGCAAAAGGCAAAAAAAACATTTGGGGAACAGTTCCAGATGTAGTTGAAATGCAATCTGAAGCAGGTGCAGCTGGTGCTGTTCATGGTGCTTTAACAACAGGTGCATTAAGTTCAACATTTACAGCATCACAAGGTCTCTTGTTGATGATTCCTAACATGTACAAAATTGCAGGTGAGTTAACAAGTACTGTTTTTCACGTTGCAGCTCGTGCATTAGCAACAAGTTCACTTTCAATTTTTGGTGACCACCAAGACGTTATGGCTTGTCGCCAAACTGGTTGGGCAATGGTTTCTT
>CAYJOZ010000188.1:0-3743 GCA_964371925.1 uncultured Treponemataceae bacterium
ATGAAATTGGTATGCTAAAAGCTCTTGGTTATTCAGATCTTGAGCTCACAAAAATGCTCTTTTTTGAAGGCCTTGTTTTTGGGATTATAGCAGGGGGGATGGGGTTTGTTCTTGGGCAAGTATTACTAGCCTATGCTTCTAACGTGGGTTTTGATTTATCAAGTATGATGAGCTCTGTAAATATGCCTATAGATGCTGTTGTGTATCCACAGCTGACTGTGTTAAATACAATAATTACAGCTTGTATTTCAATATCAATACCTGCTCTTGTGTCTCTTTTACCGGCAAGAACATTAAGAAAAATAACGGTGGTGGAAGCTTTGAATATGCGAAAATAATGTATATGGTTTTTCTAGTTTAGAACCTATGAGTTTATAAGCCGCGCAAGCGTGTTCTCCAACCCTAACCCTTTGCATAGGTTTGTGTACTCATCGCTTACGGTTTTTGTTTTTGACTCTGATTTTTTTACTGCTCGTATAAGCACATTTTTAGCGGTATGTTCCAAATCAATAAACTCCATAAGCTGAACTTTATACCCTTGGCTTTCTAAAAGTTCTGCTCTCATTACATCTGTCGCAAGTGCAGAAAAACGCTCTTTTATAATTCCATATTTCATTAAAGCCTCAAAGCCTCTATTGGGTAAAGCTTTTGTTAGCTGTGCGTTTATCTCGTGTTGACAACAAGGAACAGATAGGATAGCTTTTGCGTTATGTGTTATAGCATGTTTTAATGCATAATCGGTTGCGGTATCGCAAGCATGGAGAGTAATTACAAGATCAATATTGCTTTTGCTGTCTTTTGTTGCAAAGTCTTCTATTCGTCCTACTTGAAAGGATAAGCCATTGTAGCCCCAAAGTTCTGCTAAATTTGAACAATTTTTTATAACGTCTTCTTTTAGATCTATACCTATGATTTGAGCTTTTTTCTTACGGAGTTCAACTAAAAAGTAGTATAAGGCAAATGTTAAATACGATTTTCCACAACCAAAATCTAAAACTCTGTATACTTGATCGCTGCTAGCCTCTTTTGAAATGATATCATCAATGAACTCTAAAAATCGATTTATTTGCCTAAATTTATCATATTTTGAGGAAATAACTTTTCCTTGTTCTGTCATGACTCCTAGGTGAATTAAAAATGGAACAGGAATGCCTTCCTGTAGAATATAGCTTTTTTGTTTGTTTTGGCTGCTCTTTGGACCTTTTTGATTTTCTTTTAATGGTTTTTTTAGTACTGTGGTGTTTCCTTTTTTGTTTGAAAGAATGGTTATTGTATCAAAGTCTGTTGTGATAATAGTGTTTTTATAACGGTTTTCTCCTAAGAGAGCTGCTATATCTTCTTTTGGTAGTGTTTTGTGAAAGCTCTGGGTTTTGGTAAAAAACTCGCAAAAAAACTTTTTTTCATCGTCTTTTGACGCAAAAACTCGAATTTTTTTATATTGTTGATTTCCATTAGGATTTGATAATACAATTGATAACATATTTTCTAGCTCGTTCTGTATGTTAAAAAGCGCCATTATTATTCCTCTTTCATTTCTTGTAATTTATGTAATTCAACACATGTTTCGTACATCGGGAGAGGTGTAGCAAATAATGGGATAGTAAGTTCTTGAGCTAAATTTTTCATTTCAACTGTAGGCAGTTTTTCATTGACTAGAAGAATAGCAACCGCACCAAGCATATCGGCAGTTCTAATGGCTTGCTCTGTTGCAAGACCTGTAACAAGTAGACACCCCTCTTTTTGACTTACAAGTAAATCTGCCATTAGGTCTCCTGCAATGATTTCAGTAAAAGTTATACTGCTTGCATTGGGAGGAAGAAAAACAATATTTGCTCCTAAATTTTCAACAAGGTATAAAATATTCATATTTTATTATATACTTTTTTTTAATTAAATGATATACTGAGTGCATGGCGAAAGTGTACGTTTTTGTAAATCAAAAGGGTGGTGTCGGGAAAACGACATCAGTAATCAATATTGGTGCTTACATGGCTTTAGCAAGCAAGAAAGTGCTTTTAGTTGATTTTGACTCACAAGGTAATATGTCCTCTGGTGTTGGTGTTTCAAAAGAGAAACCTACAGTTTATGAATTAATATCAGGATCTGTAACTGCTGAAAAAGCAGTAAAAAAAACAGAAGTAGAAAATTTGGACGCAATTTCGGCCTCAATAGATTTGTCCGGTGCTGCAATAGAATTAGTTGACCAAGAGGAAAGAGAATTTTTCTTAAAAAAAGCACTTGAGCCTTTACAATCAAAATATGATTACATACTTATAGATTGCCCTCCTTCTTTGGGAATTTTAACACTTAATGGTCTTGCGGCAGCTGATGCAGCTATGGTTCCAATGCAATGTGAATATTTTGCTCTTGAAGGAATTACACTTCTTTTACAAACAATCAAAAAGGTACAAAAAACAGTAAACCCAAGTCTTGAAATTGGTGGTATATTCTTTACAATGTATGATTCCAGAACACGATTAGCAAACGATGTTGTTATGCAAATAAAATCATATTTTAAGGATAGTGTTTTTTCAACGATAATTCCGCGTAATGTTAGACTTTCAGAGGCTCCTTCTCATGGAGAGCCCATTTGTTTATATGACCCTGGTTGTACTGGTGCTCGTAGTTACGAAAAGTTAGCACAAGAGGTTATTGAACGTGGCTAAAAAAGGTTTAGGAAAGGGTCTTGGTGCCTTATTAGCAGAAAACGATACAGATGCAAAGACTGTGCCTCAAGCCACTTTAGAAAAAATAAATGAAAACAGCTCTTCCCCAAAAGATTTTTATATTGACATAAAATTGTTGAAGCCAAATCCACATCAGCCAAGAACAGAGTTTGATGATGAAGCCTTAAAAGAGCTTTCTGACTCAATTAAAGAGCATGGTGTTATTCAAGCAGTTTTAGTTGAAGAAGTTGGAGATGGTTCTTACTATATAATAGCTGGAGAAAGGCGTACACGAGCTGCAAAACTTGCAGGTCTAACGGAGCTTCCAGTGCGAGTTCAAAAATATTCTGAGCAACAAAAGTTGGAAGTAGCTTTAATTGAGAATATTCAACGAGAAAATTTAAGCTCGATTGAAGAAGCTAAAGCTTATCATAGCTTGATGGAACTTGCTAATATTACACAAGAAGAAGTAGCAAAGCGTGTTGGGAAAAATAGGTCAACTGTTGCTAATGCTCTTAGGTTACTAAAATTGCCTGAAGATATGCAAAAATCTCTTTTGGATGGGACATTAAGTGCGGGGCATGCTCGTGCTGTTCTTTCTGTAATAAATCCTTCAGATCAGCGAATTTTGTTTGCGAGAATTATTGGTGGAGGACTTTCTGTTCGTGATGCCGAGTCTCTAGCAAGTGAAATGAATGAAGGAAAAAAAGAGCTTAAGGCTAAGAAAAAATCTATTAAACCTAATAATAAAGATGCTGACTATGCCTTTTTGGAAAATCAACTCATCGAAGCCTTAAGTACAAAAGTTACCTTAAATGGAAATTTTGATAAAGGCTCGATTGTAATCGAATATTTTTCTCGCGACGACTTGGATAGAATATACGAAAAGTTGATAAATAATCTTTAAGCTATAAAAGCTTCTATTTTTTCTCGTTTCCAAAATAACACATTGTGTAAAAATTCATTCCTTTTTCTTCTGTCATGTGTACGGGGGCCATTTGAGTTGCAAATGCATCGATAGAAATTTTTGACCATATCGCAGCATTTGCAAAGAAGTTTTCTTCGACAATGCCATAC
>CAYJOZ010000189.1:0-3680 GCA_964371925.1 uncultured Treponemataceae bacterium
TACTTTACCCTAGGAGATGAAACTTCAATTGAAGGTGCAACATTTAACATGGGTATTCCTATTATCAGTGGAAAACCCACTGGATATGTAGAAAATATTATGGACGCTAAAAATTACTCTTATATACAATTTTTCCCTAACGGTGGTAGCACATTCCCTGCAGAAAGCGCTGCAAGCTTTGTGCAATCACTTACCTTTACACCGAATGATAGCACAAAAGAAATGGGTGTTAAAATAAACTTAGAAACAGTTGACTTAAGTCGAGTAAATACCAATCTTAATTCTATAGACCATGATAAGGTAACCTATTTTGATGGGAGCTATTATCAAATTAAAACATTCAGCGAAGAACATCTTGCTGATGCTGAGAGAAGCTGGGTTAATGCTTATAACAGTGCAAAAGATTTAAGCTTTAACAATTTACAAGGCTACCTTATGACAATTACCTCAAAAACAGAAAACAACTTCATCTTTGATAAGGTAAATGTTAATGTTCCTCATCCTAATAGACCTTCTGGTTTTGATACCCACGTACGGGCATGGATAGGTGGAACACGCACACGTAACAGTGACGGCTACGATGATTCATCATGGATTGTAGGAAACTCATATTCTACCGAATGGTATTGGGCATCTGGACCTGAAGCGGGAAAAACATTTTATCATAGACAAAGTTACACAAATGGTAATATTCCAACTGGGGTAGATTATAACTATAATAATTGGAATAACCCTACTAACACATATATAAATGATGTTGGTAAAGAAGTTGACGCAAAAGGAGCTGAGCCAAATAATGGAGATGGAGTAGAGGTTTTTGCTCATTACTTAGAGAGCAGTCTTTGGAATGATTTTAAACTTAATGCTGGCGAGTTTGCACCTTACCATTATTTTGTAGAGTTTAGTGTGTATGGTTCGCAAAAGCCAACAGATGCACCTGCCTTTGCAGAGCAATATTACATAAAACCATAACAGTATTAAAGTATACGGGCTGTCTTGAAAGTTCTAAAAATAGAGCAAAAAGACAGCCCTTTTTTATATGCTACAGAAGTTGTGCGTAGTTTTGTAGTGGATAGTAAAAAAAGTCAAAATAAAAATGCTTGACAAATTGTATATACATATTGTATAGTTATTATAAGGTGGTTAGATGACAATTGTTCAAGGGCGTTTTGAATGGGACGATGAGAAAAATATGGCGAATAAACAAAATCATGGTTTTTCTTTTGAAGAAATACTCGATGTTTTTGATGATCCATATTTTTATGAAATCTTTGACAGAAAGCATTCAACCCTCGAAGAAGAACGTTTAATTGGATTGGGTTCACTTAACGGACTTGTAGTTGTTACAACATGTTATACCAAACGGGAAAAAATAAGGCTTATTTCATCGCGATTTGCCGACAAAGGCGAGGAGGCACTATATTATGATTACGTCAAAAACTTTAACACCTGAAAGAATTGCAGAAATTAAAGCACGTCAAATTGATTACACTGATATTCCAAAGTTAGAAAAAGAAGACTTTGAGGCAGGCCATTTTAAAAATTGGAAACCTGCAAAAAAAGCAATTTCGGTTAGAATTGATTATGATAACCTCGCGTGGCTTAAGCAAAAAGGTAGTGGATACCAAAAAAGACTGAATTCTGTTTTGCGCTGGGCAAAAGAGCATGGATGCCCATTAGCATAGAAAAAGCTAACTTTCTACCCTAAACTTTGCCGTAATATTAGGTTAATTCTCATTTGCTAGCCATTAATCTATCATATTTTTTCATAAAATCATCTCTTATTTCTTGCAGTTTTATTTGATATTTAGTATAATTAAATAAATGAAATATTTATTAATAATCTACGTGATTTGCGTGATCTACGCAATCCCATTAATCTGTGTAATCTGTGGATAAAAAAAACTTAGGAAATAGAGGAAGGATGAAAATGAAAAAAAACATAGCGGTAATTGAAGGTGACGGAATTGGCCCAGATATTGTAAAGCAAGGTTTGGCAGTTTTAGATAAAATTGCAACAAAATACGGGCATGAATTTGAATACACACGTGTATTGGCAGGAGGGGCAGCAATTGATGCAACAGGTGCACCATTACCTCAAGAAACAATTGATGTTTGTCAAAAGTCAGACTCTGTACTTTTGGGTGCAGTAGGTGGTGCAAAATGGGACACACTTCCAGGTAACCTTCGCCCTGAAATGGCCTTATTGGGTTTACGAAGTGCTTTAAAAGTATTTGCAAATCTCAGACCAGCACTTATGTTTAAACAGCTTTCTGCTGCATGCCCTCTAAAAGAAGAAATTGTTGGCGAAGGCTTAGACATTTTAATTATTCGAGAGCTTACAGGTGGCATTTATTTTGGCGAAAAGGGTAGAAGTGACGATAAAAAAACTGCTTACGACACTATGCAATACTCATGGGACGAAATAGAAAGAATCTTAAAAGTTGGTTTTGAATCTGCTCAAAAGCGGGGTAAAAAACTTTGCGTTGTGGATAAGGCAAATGTTCTTGAAAGCAGCCGTTTATGGAGAGAAGTATCTGAAAGTATGAAATCTAATTATGGTGATGTAGAACTTTCATATATGTACATAGATAATGCTGCAATGCAATTAGTGCGTAACCCAAAACAGTTTGACGTAATTGTTACAAGCAATATGTTTGGTGATATTTTATCTGATGAAGCTAGCCAAATTACCGGCTCTATTGGAATGCTCGCTTCTGCTTCATTAGGTGATGGAACAGGCCCAGGTTTATATGAGCCAATTCATGGTTCAGCTCCTGACATTGCAGGAAAAGACCTTGCAAATCCACTTGCAACAATTTTATCAATTGCAATGATGCTTCGCTACGATTTTGGCATGGAAAAAGAAGCCTTAGACATCGAAGCTGCTGTTGAAAAAGTACTTGACGATGGCTTTAGAACTCTAGATATTGCGGGGCTAGAAGTAGATGCGCTTAAAGCAAGTGGTAAACTTGTTGGTACTGTAAAAATGGGTGAGTTGGTGTTGGAGCGGTTGTAAGAAAAGTCAAAAAAATTGTCTTGCCAATATATATAAATGGTAGTATACTAAAACTATATTGAGGTATACAATGACTATCATTAATGGGCATTTTGAATGGGATAGTGAAAAAAACAAGGAAAATATAAAAAAACATGGTTTTTCTTTTGAAGAAATTTTGCCTGTTTTTGAAGATCCCTTATTTTATGAAGAATATGATAAAATGCACTCAAGCTTTGATGAAGTCAGATTTTTTGGTATTGGTAGACTTAATGGTTTCACAATTATTTCTACTTGCTATACTGAAAACGAACGGATACGGATTATCTCCAGTCGAATTTCAACAGTAAAAGAGGAAAGAGCCTATGAAAAATGGTGCGAGCAGTTTTACCCCTGAGCGAGTTGCAGAACTTAGAAAAAATATTGACTTATCTGATATTCCCGAAATTACTGATTTTTCAAAGGGCTATTTGCGGAATTCAAGGCTAACTGCAACTATTGATAGTGAAAACTTGGAATGGTTGAAAATACAAGAAGTGGGTTACCAAGAGCGTATTAACTTTGCAATTCGTTGGGCACGGGAACATAATTGCCCTTTACCATAAGAACAACTATTCAATGATTACTAAAACTACATGGCGAGTGCTAGCAAGTCTTTTAACTTTGGCATGGATAGTTGTTT
>CAYJOZ010000190.1:0-976 GCA_964371925.1 uncultured Treponemataceae bacterium
GAGGCGATTTATACGATGTTGTAGCAATTGCAACGCAAGACCTTTTTGTGCCAAACTTAAAACAAACGGTAGAAAATGGCTATGACCTTGTAATTTCAACTGGCTTTATATTTGCAAATGCAGTTGCAGAAGTGGCAAAAGAATATCCAGAGCAAAAATTTATGCTTATTGATGCCACCTGGGTAAATGAGCCAAATGTTCAAAAATATGTTTTTGCAGAAGAGCAAGGTTCTTTTTTGGTTGGTGCACTTGCTGCACTTCAAGCAAAGGCCGACGGAATTGAAAATCCGACCTTTGGATTCATTGGAGGTGTTCCAGGCTCTGTGATTACAAAATTTGAAGTAGGCTACATTCAAGGTGTAAAGTACGTTCTTCCTGATGCTAAAATTGTTGATTATTACACAAATGATTTTGGATCAGCCCAGCTTGCAAAAATTCAAGCAAAAACATGGTACGATAGTGGCGTGTATGCAATTTTCTCTGCTGCAGGTAGGGGTGGTTACGGAACTATTTCTCAAGCAAAGGAATACCGTTTGCAAGGTAAAAATGTGTGGGCAATTGGTGTAGATTCAGATCAACATGAAGAAGGTGTATATGGAGACAATAAGTCCGCCGTACTTACTTCAATGATTAAAAAAGTAGAAACAGCCGTAGTTCTTGCCTTAGATGATGTTAAAAATGATACCTTTACTGGCGGAACTATAAGACTTGATCTTACTACAGATAGTGTAGGCTACAGTGAAAAAAACACAGAAATCCACGATGGTGTAATTTTTGAAGTAGAGAGAATCAAAGAAGATATATTAAATGGGAACATTATCGTGTATGCAACGTATGCAGATGCGCTTTCTGCAGGTGTTGTTCCAAGTGGACTGAATGCAATGGATGACTAAATAATTCCTCATTACGAATGCCCAATTGTTTAACTAGTATGTTTAACCCGTACATAGTTAAGCGATTTATGTCAGCACATAGG
>CAYJOZ010000190.1:986-3636 GCA_964371925.1 uncultured Treponemataceae bacterium
TTTTATATTCAAGCTTAGATTAAATAAAAGTTTAAAAATCATATATTAGACGTAAAAAAGACTTGACAAAAGTGTAAAAGTTTGTTATAACTAACTTATAGAAATTGCCATAATTTTTATCCACCCGTGTTTCATGGGCGGTGCGTTTAACGTAAAAGTGGAAACACTTTTATAAATAAAAAAATTATAGAAATATAGTTTTTTTATTAACCTCCTTTGATCGTCGTTGACGTATCTTTTTTTGTCTTTAAATAGAGCTGTTCGTTGAGCAGCTCTATTTTTTTTGTAAAAAATAAAAATTTTATTTGAAATGGCTTATATTTACTTGTTAAAAATTTAAAGTAGTGGTATTGTAGTGTTAAATAATTTTGCGAGGTTTTTATGCTTACTTTTTCAGAATTTGTTTCGCCTGATGCTCCCTTTGTTAAGGTTTTTAGTCTACCACATATTATATATCTTATAGCAAGTTTAAGCTGCTTAGCGCTATTTATTCACAAACGTGCATGGGTGAAAATGCACGAAAATGCAGTGAGAATCACTTTTTTGCTAGTGCTTGGTTTTCAGCAAATATTTTTGTTGTATGGTTGGTATGCTTTTTTTACCCCAAATTTTTTGTCAGAGGGGCTGCCATTGCATTTGAGTAGAGTATCTTCGCTGCTAACTATCATATATCTATTTAAGAAAAGTGATGTTGTTATAGATGTTATAAGTTATTTTAGTATATTTGCATTAATTTCATTTTTCTACCCACTTAATGTTTATAACTTTTCGCATGCAAGTGGTGTGTCATACATGATTAATCATCTTATAACTGTTTTAATTCCCCCTTTTGCTTCAATTTGTACCGGTTGGTTTCCTACTTGGAGAAGTTATAAACATGCGGTGATTGGATTTTCCATTTTTCTTCCTTTAGCAATTGTAGCCAATATTTTTACTGGTGGAAACTATTTTTATCAAACAGATAGGCCTTTTTGGCATGACCTATCTGCAATTAGTTTTGCAATTCTTTCGTATGTGGTACCGCTTGTAGCATTTGCAGTAGTTACATTTTTTGTTATTGCACTGAAAAAATTATATGAAACAAAATGGAGCAAAAGAAACTTTTAATTTTTCTTTGAAAAAGGTGCTTGTGTTTTTTACACTATGTGGTATACTTAAATAGTAAAACTACTATGTTTTTGTGGAGGACGTATGAAGCTCAAGTTTTTTTTAATAGTAATTTTATTTGTAATTTCTTCTGTGTTTTGTGTAGACAGTGGTAATAATTCTGATGAAGAACCTTCTCAACTTACTACTCTTTCCTTTCTAGTCCCTGAAACTGACGCAATGCCTCGTGAACTTTGGCAAATCGTAACAGATCGCTATAATGCCCAAAATCCCAATGTTTCTATAAATATAATATACACACCTAATAAAAATATATCTGTAGATGACTATATAAAAACATTGCTTGAAAAAAATGATTTACCTGATATCTTTATCACGTCGAATCATGGTGAGCTTGTTTCTAGGGGCGCCTTATTGCCTCTTGAAAATTCTGATGTTAGTATGCTAGATGATGCATATAAATACACCTATGGAGGGGAAATATATGTTGTTCCACACAAGGTTGAAATAGGCGGTGTTTGGTATAAT
The DNA here is from genome assembly GCA_964371925.1 of uncultured Treponemataceae bacterium. Taxonomy (GTDB): domain Bacteria; phylum Spirochaetota; class Spirochaetia; order Treponematales; family Treponemataceae; genus CAYJFX01. The sequence goes on from CAYJOZ010000190.1 coordinate 2,622, forward strand.
AAAGATATGTTTGCACAAAATAATTATGATATTCCAACTTCATGGGCTGAATTCAGAGACATCAGCTTAGGCTTTCAAGAGAGTGGAATTACCCCAAATGTTATCGCATTAAATGATAGACTATATCATGAAGTAGCTTTTTCGTGTATTCAAACTGCAATGCTATTGAAAAATGATGCAAGCTGGCCATTAAAACGCATGTCTGGCAATGACACATTTTGGAGAAATGAGGACTTCCTGAGTGGTGTTGAAGTGTATCAAATGATTTCAAATAATTTTAATGTATCAAATAAACGTGTGCTTACCTACAGTCAAGGAGAACAAGCATTTTTGAAAGGTGAAACAGCAATGTATATTATGGGGTCTTGGGTACAAAATGCGATAATTCAAGAAAATCCCAATTTTGAAGTTGGTTTTTTTCCGTTTCCAGCATTTGATGGAGAAACTATTATTCCAGTGTGGATTGATGAGGGGTTAGCAATTAGTGCAAATACAGAATATCCTGATATTTGCAAAGACTTTATAAGGTTCTTTTTAGAAGATGAAAACTTTGCTTCTCAGTTTCTTGCTTCTGAGCAATTGGTATCACCATTGAAAAATCCGGTAACATATGAAGCCAATAACCTACATGAAGAAATTAGAAGTTATGTATTGCAATCTCGAAAGATTGTTAATTTCTATGGGCAAGTGGGTGATAATTTCTGGGGGGAAGCTGGGAAAAAATATATATCAAATGCTGTTTTTGATATCGCTTCAGGTAAAAATAAGAGCACTGCAATTTCAACGTTAGACAGAGGCTTTAATTACTTAGTAGAGAATAAGTAAAAATACGTCAAAACCATTTACATACTATACCATTTTATGTATACTAAAATTGTGTATATTAAGAGGAGCGTCTTGTGCAAAGCGATATAAAACGATATGAACTTTCAGTATTAGTAGAAAACCATGCAGGTGTATTAAGTAGAGTTGCTACTTTGTTTAGCCGACGAGGTTACAATATAGATAGTATAAA
>CAYJOZ010000191.1:0-3603 GCA_964371925.1 uncultured Treponemataceae bacterium
TTTCTGCATTATAAAGATTTATTAAAAATGCTAACCTATCATTTTCAGACCAAGAGTTAAACTCTTCTTTCGATACCTTTGAAAGTACCGTCAAATAATTGTCAAGCGATTCCCTATTTTCTTTGAGTTCCGAATAGTCTACAAGGCCATCAATAACATAGTTTTTAAGGATGGTAGAATAATCTTCATGCAAAGACTCACTTTGAGAAAAGATTAGTGTCGTTATACAGAGCAGACACAACAGAATAATAATTTTTTTCATAACGCACCTCTATGTATAAGTATACGACACCATAGAGCTCTTGTAAAGATAAAAAAAACGCTCCAACATATTGTAAGAGCGTTTAAAGTATTATTCGCTAAATGATAACGTGTAGGTAATTTCGTTCATATTACCATACCTCATGGTAAAGTCTTTTGATTCTCCCAATTTAAGAACAAAGTCGTTAGGAAGAGCAGTGTAGTTATTGCTTTTTGAACTTACTACAAAGCCACCTTTAGAATAATTATATGCAAAAGTAACCTTATCATTAAAACTATTGTGAGTTTTTGTATATGTTTCTTTTTTATCTAACTCAACATATCCTAAAGCAGAATTACCATAATGTGTAACAATAGCATCTAATGCTATTGAGTAAGAACCAACAGAAACATTACTTACAGAATAGCTTTTTGCAAGGTCTGAAAATGTTTTTATGCCATTATTTGACGATAATGTAATTGTTGTATCCCCTATTTTTGGTAGAGGAAGTACCCTATCACTGATAATATCCCCGTTTTCTTTATGCGTTAACACATCCATTGTTGCGCTTTCAGTATATACTGAAGATCGAATTGCATAATTAATATACGCTTCTTTTTGCTCTTTCCACCCAAACTGAAAAAACCCAGTACTACCCCACTGATGACTCTTCATACCAACATTCTTTAAGCTTTTTGCAGTAATATTTAATGTATACATTTTTTCAATTACACGTGTTAGAATTTTTTCAACATTGCCTTCGATAAGCGTTATGATATTAGCGTCATCAGAAAGCGTGATTCCAAATGTTGTATCACCATATTTGAAAGTACCTTCCGTTGCACTAATTGCAGTATCGAATGAAGCCTCTACAGCTCCTGTTTCATTTATCTTAGTAATTGTAACGGTATTCCCATCACTTGAAACATTAACGGTTATACTGTCAAATACACTTCCATCCCTAGTTTCAAACATTTGTCCGCTACGCTTCTTGATATTTTCTAAATACGCAGTTGCTTCTTCACCTGCTTCCATTACCGAATATGCATATGGCGATTTTCCGGTATTTTCAATCTGATTAGGTTGTAGAAAGCCTTGACTATCTTGTAACAACTTGTTATACCAACTTTCAATAGTAAATTTTCCGTCTGCATCTACATATCCAATTGGGTCACGCTCATAAAATGATCCACTAATTCCTGTCCAATCTGACGGATTTTTGTTCCCCATAATATCTGTATGGTCACTAGGGTAGGCAAAGGCAAAAATAAGATTCGTATACGTATCCACGGCAACAAGCATATTATTTAGTGAAGCATTTATTCCCATCATACCTGAAGTACCGGTAAATTGATAAAACATAAAACGATTCATACGTGTTTCTGAGCCATCTCCAAAGGTACTAGTATTTTCCCTACTATTTATATCGTATTCAGGATTAACTCCTTTATACATATAATATATAATATCCCATGCATCTACACTTGTTGGTTTTGTCACTTTAAAGCCTTCACCCGCTTTACTATATGTAGTACCGCTTCCATCCCAAGTACCGTTAATATAAGAAATACTTGGAACATAATTGTCAACAATACCAATTTTTATAAGCTTATTTTGAAAGTCAGCAGTTACAGGCTTAATGGCAACATTAGAAAGCGTTTTTCTTACATTGTCTTGAACACTTGCAGGAAACTTTGAAAAAATTGCTTCATCAATTTCACCATTTGGCTTTAAAACATCAAACATGGTGTATATTGTTGCCCCTTCCGGCAGAGCATCTTGTTCCCACTCTGCAATAAAATTAACATTATTAGCCGGCATTGTATAGGTCTGTCCGCCTTTGTATATATTTTTTCCGTCATTCCAGCCAATAAAGGTATACCCAACTTTTACCCCTGTGTAGTCGGCTACATCAAACACCTCGCCTTCTTTAAGATTTTTTTGTGTTGGAGCTTCTTTCGAACCACCTTCAGTATTGTAGTCTACAGTAAAAGAAGAAGGGCTATTATCTTCTAATTGCTGTTGATAATAATAAGCCATCCTGTCATCGGCAAGAAATCCCGAACAAGAGATACACAATATACTCATAAAAAAAACAAAAAATATATAGTTATATAATTTCATATAAACACCCTATACCCTTATAACCTAAATAAGAATCCAAGAGTAGCACCAAAATCAAGTGAATTAAGCCAATAATCTGGAAAAGGTCTATCAATATTAAATTCCGTACCAGCTAACGCAGCGGCTTCTTCTGCCACTTCAATCAAAGATGGAGGTACTGTCAAATACTTTGGTTGATACACATTAAATTGAGTGAAAAAACCGAGTATAAGTTCAGTAGTCGGTAAAATAGGTACATGATAAGCAAGATCAAGTTTACTGGAAAAAGCAAATGCATTCATCTTTGTCATCATATCGGGTGAAACAATTATGGTCCCAACTTCTGTGTCAATTTGAGAAAGCTTAGGATCGGTAGAGTAAACAAGATATTGAGGCGTCATGTCTGCAATCATTTTTGTGCCTAAGCCCAAACCGACAGAAAAGCGATTATTAAAAAAGTACGCCTCACCTTCAACACCAAAATTTAATATTGGCTCAAAATCTACCACCATAAAAATTTCAATAGGATCAGATCCTACTAATGCACTGATTTTTTGAGATGTGTTTCCTTGCCCAAAGCCTAAATATCCATGCAAACCTATACCGCTAAATACGGAATCTTCTGGGATAGCCGGAAAAAGCTCATTTGTGTCAAATATATAACCTACAGTCAATTGTCCACCCATCACTAAGGGACTTAGCATACCTGTCATATTAGTAGCTGCTGGATTAAGTTGCTTCAAATCTACCAAAGGAATACTCGGAACTGTTAAACTTCCACCAAAATCAGCACGCAAACCTAGAACCCAGCTCTTCTCAAAGGCTGATGCTGTAATAACCAGTTGTAATAATAGCACACTTAGTACTATTTTATTAAATCGCACGCAATACACTCCTAAAAAAAAATTGTTAATTATGCACTTGCGCACATAGTTAACAATCCTCTCTATCAGTATAGAATATTATGATAACTTTGTCAAGAAAAAGTATATTGTACTACATTCTACAAATAAATCTATACTGCAAAGCATATGCTCACTATGATGACTTAAAAACGTAATAATTTTAAAAATTCTGCAAAGGGATAAGTCTATTACTACAAAAATGGTACTTAGTATTTTATACTTTTTCTCTATTTAGTTGTAGTATTAAAAAAAAAGCCCTTGCAACAAAGTCGCAAGGGCTCATTACCACTAGTAATTAGTAACTAGTAATTACTTTAAGCGTCCTTCAAGAGCTTCGAGTTCTGCCATAAGTTC
>CAYJOZ010000192.1:0-3600 GCA_964371925.1 uncultured Treponemataceae bacterium
TTATGTTTGTCATATTAAAAAAAGCAGATATTTTAACTAGGGGAATCATTACCACTTGAAAAGGCACAAACAATCCTATAATGAGGTACAAGTAACAAAATCTATAAAACTTTGATGTTCTCATATTCCGAGAAAGTGAATATGATAAAGCAGGTATAACTAAGGCCATTAGCAATAATGCAAAGACTGTTATTACGACTGTGTTTTTTAAGTAAACAAAATAATTTTCTCTTGTTATAACTTCAACAAAATTCCCAAGATAAAATGATGGCCTTGAAAAGAAACTAGCAGTAGATTCTTCTCGAGTTTTAAATGCAGTAATAACAGTTATATACACAGGTCCAGTAATTAAGAAAAATCCGAAAATTAAAAATATATATCGAAAAAATGGAATATTGGTTACTATGTTTTTATATTTAAACATGCTCTATTTCTCCTTTCTTGTTGTTCTAAACTGAAAGTATGATACAGTACAAACAAGTATAAATATAACAACAGATTGAGCGATAGCATAACTATACCTTTGATTAGAAAAAGCGTTTTCATAAATAAGAAATGATATAGATTGAGTTGAACCTGCAGGCCCACCTTCAGTCATAGTTATTATATAATCAAATACTGTTAACCCTTCCTTTGTTATCAGGATAATACATACACTTAAAATGGGAATAATCAAAGGAAATGTTATTGACTTAAATTGTTGCCATTTTGTCGCACCATCAATTTCGGAAGCTTCATACAGCTCAATATCAATATTTTGCATTCCTGCTATCAATAATACAGTTGGTATAGCTACCCCTTTCCAAACATGTACAATCAAGATACCCCATATTGCCGTACTAGAGCTAGACAAGATATTTTTACTAAGAAATTCTATTTCAAGTATTTTACCAATTTCAGGTATTACGCGGTAATATATTTCATTAAAAATAAGCCCAATAGTTACAAGGCTGAGAGCTGCTGGAAAGAAAAACAAAGCTCTAAAAAATGTTTTACATTTTATATTTGCACATAAAATGTATGATAAGCATAGCGCTAGTATCGTTACAAATAAAACTAGAATTGATGTATATTGTAGCGTAAATGTAAGCGCCTTAATAAAAATACGGTCAGAAAATAATCGCGCATAATTTTGAAACCCGATGAACTCAAAGACACGTGAATACCCATTCCAATCAGTAAAACTATAAAAAAGTCCATATAATACTGAAAAAACAAAAAAAACAGAATAGAGCAAAACAGGTGGAATAGTAAAAGCCAAATGTGTTACAGTTTTATTTATATTTACCCTTTTTTTCACACTTAAACCTCCAGAGTGAGTAGAATTTAGACTTGTCAAAGTTTGAAATTTGATAAGAGTCATGCACGCAAATTACAATAGTTTAGAAATATGTGTTGTGTAGTCTGCAAGGAACTATAGTAAACGATCAGTGCAACAAATGACACTGACCATTCAGATTAATTTTTACATGAATTAATTATTATAGAAGTCAATAATTAATTGATTTAGATTTTCAAGCCAAGCATCTACATCTTTACTGTCAATAAGTGCTTGTGCAAGATTTCCGTTTTCTCCACCAAACCCTGCTGGCCAACTGTTAGCAGGAATACCTACTGTTTTACCTTCTAAAATATAATCGGAGTACATATTTGCAAATACTGAATTATTAAATACCACACCTTTTATTGAAGACGGTGAGCCATCATAGTCTGAGAACTTTTGTGCATTTTCAGGGTTTGTACAAAAATCAACAAATAGTTTAGCTGCTGTTGCATATTCAGTTTCGGCACTAATTGCAAAGCCAGTATCAACATTTATACCTACTCTGTCAAGATTTTATCCGCCAATTGATGGTAAAGGGAACATTTCACAGTTTACATCAGCATTACTCTTGACAATTTCTGGATAGGCAAATGTTCCAGAGAAAAACATAGCAGCATTTCCAGATGCAAAGTCGGAAATAGCTTGAACATACCCAGTACCCATGCTATCTTCTTGTCCGTAAGATCTCATACGAACAATTGTTTCACCCATCTTTCGTAGTTCAGGAGAGTTTGATGCAATAACTTTTTTAGATGCTATATCTTCAAATAATTGCACGGGATTTTCTAGCATCGCAACACTACCCCTATCTACAAACTGACTTACGGTCCAAACATCTTTATCTGCAAAAACAAAAGGTGTAATTCCTTTACCCAAGAGTATCTCACAAATAGCATAGAGTTCATCCATTGTGGAAGGAAGTTTTGTTATTCCTGCTTCTTCAAAAATATCTTTATTATAATAAATACCAAGCATGTTCAATGACATTGGAACTGAATACGCTTTTTTATCAATTAAACTTGCTTCTAAAATTGCAGGGTCAACATTATCCAAAGTCTTACTATCTGTTATGTCCATAACAAAACCTGCATCTACAAGTCCTCTAAAAGATGGTGATAGGGACCAATGCGTAAATACATCAGGTACATTTCCAGATGATAAACGTGTTAACAATACTGTTTCTGCATTCGGCACATTTGTGTGCTCAACTGTAATATTTGGATATTCTTTTTGGAATTCCTCAATTATAGCAGCATAATAATCGCTACCTTCGTTTTTCATTTGAAAAAATTCGATAGTAACGTCACCTTCAGCCATACCATCGCTTTTTTTTGAATCACAAGCAATAAAAGAGAATATTACTGCTAACACACCAAACAGAAATACTGTTTTCTTAATCATTTTTTTTCTCCTAAATTTTTTTTAGGCATAGTAGTGCCTTTATTAATTATAGTATTGGATTTTTCATTTGTCAATAAAAAAATATAGATTATAAGCTATTTAAAAGAACATTCATGAAATTCTGTTAATCCTTGCCTGTTAAAAAATCCTGTGATATACTAAACCTATGCTACAATTCATTTATGCTCTACCTAAATATTTATGGTATATCGGTATTCTCTCTATAGTTCTTTCAAACTTTATAGATTCAAACCTCTTTACATACCTCTCATCACTGTGTTTATTTGCCTTTGTCGATTTTGCTCTACATTTTGCAGAGAATAAATGCTCTATACTTCAGCTCATAGGAATGGTTTACATAAAAAGAAAATACAAAGGCAATGTGCCATCAATAGAGAATTACAAAACTGATATATCCTATGCACTTCCCTTTTCAGGAGAATGGACTGTTGTCAATGGCTGTACAACAAAAGAGTATTCGCACTCATGGAGCATTCCAACTCAACGCTATGCATACGACGTTATAAAACTTGATGCAAACGGAAAATCTTACAAGAATGACTACAAGAACGTAGAAAACTACTTCTGCTATAATGAAGATATTCTTTCCCCTGCAGATGGAGAAGTCGTAGAAATCAATAACAAATCAAAAGAAAGTATAATCTTAAAAAATGGAAAGCTCATCTCAAGGGCTAACCACATTGCAGGCAATTATATAGTAATAAAACATTCTGATAACGAATACAGTTTTCTCGCACATTTAAAACAGCATAGTATAATTGTAAACGTTGGAGAAAAGGTTTCAAAAGGACAGAAAATCGCAAAGTGTGGAAACACAGGAAACTCAACAGAGCCACACCTACACTTTCAACTAC
>CAYJOZ010000193.1:0-3570 GCA_964371925.1 uncultured Treponemataceae bacterium
CTTCACGCATAACTTTTTGTATAGCACGGTCGTCGAGCATAACAATATCTTCGAATACGAACATACGTTTTTTGATTTCTTCTGCTAGGTCTGGATCATCTTCTTCCAGAGATTCAATAATAGCTTTTTCAGAAGAACGGTCAACTAAGTTGAGAATTTCTACAATGCTTTCAACACCACCAGCAGCAGTATAGTCTTCGCTCGATAGTGTTGACAATTTCTTTTCAAGAACACGTTCAACTTCGCGCAAAACGTCAGGAGATGTTCGGTCCATGGTTGCAATACGTCTAGCAACTTCGCTTTGCACTTCATCAGGAAGATTTTGCAAAATAATGGATGCTTTGTTTGGCTCTAAATATGCCAAAATAAGTGCAATTGTTTGCGGATGTTCTTGTTGAATAAAGTTTAAAAGGTGAGCAGGGTCTGTACGACGAATAAAGTCGAATGGACGTACCTGCAAGGAACTGGTAAGGCGGTTAATAATATCAATCGCTTTTTGACTACCAAGTGATTTTTCAAGAAGTTCACGAGCAAAGTCAATACCACCAGAAGTGATAAAGTTTTGTGCTTGAATCATTTCTTGGAATTCACGCAAAACTGCATCTTTTAACTCAGCATCAACTGTTTCAAATCGTGCAATTTCAAATGTAAGTGTTTCAACTTCATCCTCTCGAAGATGTTTGAAAATTTCAGCTGAAAGGTCGGCTCCAAGAGACACCATAAAGATAGCCGCTTTTTGCCTACCGTTGAGATTTTTATAATCTTTCTTTTTAGAACTTCCGCTTCCTGAACTTTTAGTTTGACTACCTGCCATACTACTCCTCCATCAACCAAGAACGTATTAGCATTGCAACATCTTCTGGATGTTCACGAGCAATGGTAATTGCATTTTCTTGTAATTCTGCACGCTCTCGTTCTTCAACTGACATGGTAACTTCCATTCCAGCTTGCTGTGCTTCCCATAAAGTTCTTTCTCGTTCGAGTTGGTGCTTGCGTAAAAGTTCTTCTTCTCGAAGTCGTCTTCTACGTTCAAGTTCGCGAGTAACAAATCTCACTATAATAAATGCTAATAATATAGCAATTATTGATACAATAGCTATAAGTATTGTTTGTCGTGTTTGTTCTTGGCGTAAGAATTCTGCATCTTCTGCTGCAAATTGAGCTGTTCTATCAAATGCGATATTTCGAACAACAACGGAATCACCTCTAAGTTGATCATATCCAACTGCACCTTGAATAATCGACTCAATATCTTCAATTTCATCTTCAGTTAAAGGCACATAGGTTCTCTGTATTTCCCCGCTAGGCGAAATAATTAATTTGCCTTCTTCATCATAATCTCTTTTCCACGTACCATCAATATTAACGGAAACAGTTCTTCTTCCTTGTGCCGGACTTCGTATTTCACGTATATTGCTTGTATTTATTGCTTCATTTCGGGTAATTGAACTTTCAGTTGTAATTCCATATACATTTGACATATCAGAATATACAGGAGGGTTTTGTCCATCTACACCTGCAGGCCCTTCTGGATTAAATGATGTTCCTCTGTGTTCTTTATTTATTTCTTGAGATGCAATGGTAACAGAGTCAAACACTTGGCTATCATCAAATGGTGTATTTGGGTTGTCTGCAACTCGCACAAAAGGATCGTATTGAACTCGGTCTATTTCAATTTGAGACATGTCCATTTCAATACTTACATTAAGTTCTCGCACTCTATCAGTACTATACGTATTTTGTAATGCGACTAAAACTTCTTCTCGTTTTTGATTTTCAAAGTCTCTAATCAGCAACTGTTCTTTTTCAATTATATCTACACGCTCTATATCTGCCAAGCCTTCAAAGTCATTTAATACAATTCCATATGAATCGCTAATTGTGATATATTCGTCGGTGAGGCCAGGAATAGCCATTGTTAAAAGTTTTTGAATACCTTCAATCTTTTTCTTTTCAGAAGTAATTTGGCCGCCAGGGCTCTGGGTCAAAATTACGCTTGCAGTTGTAGGAAGTTGCTCATCTCCAAAGACAGTAGTTTCTGGCATACCCAACATAACATCTGCACGTTCTATCCCCTCTATTGCTTCAATATGGCTCTTAAGTTGAAGAGTTATCGCACGTTGTAATTGCACGTCACGATGAAACTGAGTAGAACTGTACTCACTAACATTAAATATGTCAAATGGGTCAATGCCATCTGGTACTAATCCATCTGTTACTAAAATTGAGCGCATCCTTCGTGCTGTGGCCTCATCTTGAACATGTAACATTCCTTCCCCTACAATAGTTACAGGAACATTTTCTTCATCTAACCTAAAAATAATTTCATCTCGTAAAACTTCGTCGGTTATAATAGTACTAAAAAGAGGAACAGTAGTTGGTTGAGAAGAAACAGTTGGAATAAGTATAAGGGCGAGAATTATCACTGCCGCAACAGCTGAAATAATAACTTTCTGAACTACGGACCATTTTGCCCATAGATCTTTAATTTGAGTAAAAAGCTTTTTAAGCCATTCGTTCATGAAACCCCTCCCAAGGACCATAAATTTTCTGTGAACGAACACATGTATCAATTTAAATTATACCACAAATGATTAAATTTGTCTACCCCAAAAAGCAAAAAGTCATAATGTCGTAGCATTATGACTTTCTAGATATCTATCTTGTAGTTGTAATTTCGCTCCAAGCTTGTGTTACGCGGCTTACTACAGTATTAGCCAATGTAAGCGACAAGTTTGCTTCAGCCATAGCAATAGTAACATCATGTGGATCTAACGAATCAGGGTCCACAATAGCTTGTTCAGAAATATTGCTTTGATGTATTTGTTTGTCATTTACAGCAGTCATGGCATCTATTAAGAATTCTTCAAAAGAACCTTTATTAGATACACCTACATTTGTGTTTGTAGTTTGAGTAAGTCCAGCTATAGTACTTGTTCCCATATGTGCTACATTTGTTCTGTTCATTTCTAATGCATTTATCATAATTTATTCCCACCTTAAACTATTATAATCTAACTATTGTCCTATTGCAAGTGCTTGCATGAACATTTCTTTTGCCCCTTGAATAACCGATGTATTTGCTTCATATGACCGAGAGGCTGCAATTAAATCAACCATTTCATTTACAATATTTACATTTGGGTATTCAACATAACCAGCATTTGGACCTGCTTGTATTGCATCAGGATGTGTTGGATCATACACCAATCTTCCTTGAGAATCATCTTGATCAATTTCCATAACACGAACACCATTTCCAATACCGCTATCAAATGCTTCAGGCGTAAAAGGTGATCTAAATGTTGGATACTCTTGTGCACTTGCAAGAATTACTGTTGATTTTTTAAATGCTCCACCCTCTTGAGTTCGTGTTGTAGAAGCATTTGCGATGTTATTTGAAATAACGTCAGTTCTAAGTCGCTCTGCACTCATCCCTGTTGCAGCAATATTTATGCTAGAAAATAATCCCATCTTTGTATCCTCCTACTTATCGTAAGACAATTTTCATTTGTGAAAATTGAAAATTTTGTAATTGAGTAAGCAATTGATAATTCATTTGTGTTTTTA
>CAYJOZ010000194.1:0-3564 GCA_964371925.1 uncultured Treponemataceae bacterium
GTACTATATATGATTATTAGCAATATATTAATTAGTTTAAAAGTATTTATGGGGCTCATTATAGTATTTCTACGCCTCATTGGACAAAGCCAGCATAGAACAACGGGAGATGCCTATGAATAGCACAGAAGCCTGCTCTCTTATTTTGTTTTTTTTAGGACTCTATGGTGTTATAGCACGAAGAAATATTATAAAAACTATTATCTCAATAGGGATAATGGAAATTGGCGTTATATTATTTTTCCTATCAATAAATCATACCATTGGCTCAGAACCACCCATTGGAGAAGCCTTATCAAATCCTTCAGACCCAATTCCCCAAGCGCTAATGATTACAACCATAGTAATTGGTATTGCGGTTACAGCGGTTTCAATGTCTATGTTTATAGGGCTGTATCATAAGTATGGCACAACAAACTGGAAAAAAGCTCTGCAATCTCGAAAAAAAGAAGATGTAAAATGATTTTAGCTCTACTCATTTTTATACCAATCCCAATTGCTCTCCTTACCTATTTACTCAACACAAAGATAACAAGACTTATCGCTGGTGTTTTGCAGCTTATTGTTTTTGTTATTAGCTTATATATATTTATTGAAGTGCGCGAAAGTGCACAAAATATAGTATTTTTTACCGGATCCGTTGCCAGTCTTGGCATACACTTAATTGCAAACAATCTTTCAAGCCTTTTCGTGCTACTAAGTGCATTCATTTTTACCCTCTCATTCTTATACACATTAACTCGTGAAACAACACATGGCCTTTTTGTGTTTTTACTTTTTTCACTACAAGCACTTATCTTCACAGCCTTTTTATCTGATGATATCTTTAACATATACTTAGTATTAGAAATAAGCTCAATTCTCTGTTCAATGCTTATTTTATATAATCGAACCAATCGCTCGTTATATGACGGTCTTGTATACCTATTAACGAACATGGTTGGTATGCTCTTTTTTCTTATGGGAATTGGGTACATGTATAAAATCTTTGGAGTATTAAGCCTTAGCAAACTTGTACCAATCATAGCAAGCGTAGAAAATCCCAAAATAATAGCCCTTCCCTATGCATTTTTATTTACAGGCATAGCGCTAAAATGTGCATTTTTACCATTGTACTCGTGGCTACCAAAGGCTCATGGAACACCAGGTGCTCCGGCCGTAGTGTCTGCTATTCTTTCTGGTGTATATGTAAAATGCGGCCTCTACCTTTTTATGAGGATGAGAGAATTATTTTTACCAGTCATTGATACAGATATATTTTTCCTTGTGGTAGGCTTCGCAACAGGAATTATTGGAATCATATTTGCCTTATTACAAACAGATATAAAACTTATCTTAGCCTACCACACTATTTCACAAATGGGTCTTATTTTAATAGGTCTCAGTTTAGGTAACAACTATGCATTAAGTGGGGCAATTTTACACATTGTAAATCATGCCTTTTTTAAATCATTATTATTTTTATGCGCAGGTATACTTATAAAACATTATGGCACAAGAAATGTATATGCTATTCGTGGAGTATTAAAAAAAATGCCCGTACTTGGCATTGCTCTAATTGCAGGTATTTTGGGTATAACTGGGGCACCTTTTTTTAATGGCAGCATTTCTAAATACTTTATTCAGGCTGAAGAGACACAAATAGTACAACAAGTGCTAATAATACTAATAAACCTCGGTACTTCACTTTCCTTTGTAAAATTTGGATCTATGTTATTTGGTGCATGCAATGAAGTAACTCGTAGTGAAAAAGATACGCCATCCGCAATTGCCCTTCTTCTTTTGGCAGCATGTTGCCTATTTTCAGGTATATTTGGTGAAGAGTTTATGTCTTTAATTCTCGGCTATTCATATACAATTGAAACATATGGATATGTATCAAAAAGCATTATTTGGTTGTTAAGTATATTCATTGCTATAATCATTTATAAAACTGTTATAGTAAAAAGCACATTTTTTCATAAAGCGCACAGTGGTGAATTGGAATTTGGTACAATGAACCTGTTAATTGTAGTATTTTTTGCAGGGCTACTTCTCTTTGTGCTACTGATGTAAAATCGTTGTAAAGTGACTCCTTTTTTCTTGTGTTATCTACCTATATCCATTATACTTATAATGACAAAAAAACAAGGAGGAATGATAAAATAACATTCGTGTTAGTTTATCATTTGTAGTTCCAAAAGCGTTGCTTTCAATACTGCGAATTCATATTCTTCTTGATTGACCGCTAACGTGAAGGTTTTACAGGAGTATAAATGTGTTTAAACTTACAAAACTAGAAAAATCATGGGTAATGTATGATGTAGCAAATTCAGCTTTTATTTTACTCATTACAGCAATTGTTCCCATTTATTTTAATTCCCTTGCAGAGCAAGGTGGCTTAACATCGGTAGAATACCTTGCCTATTGGAGCTTTGCATCTTCAATTGCTACGATATTGGTTATTTTATTCGGCCCAATTTTAGGAGCAATTTCAGATAGAAAAGATATGAAAAAACGTATCTTTCTGGCAACAGTGCTTTTAGGTGTTCTATCGGGAATTATTATGGGATTTATGCCCTCCTGGCTTAGTTTTATTATTCTTTTTATTGTTGCAAAAACTTCTTGCCAATTAAGTTTTATTTTTTCAGATGCAATGTTACCTGAAATTACTTCAAACGAAAGAGTAGACATAGTGTCATCATATGGATATGCTTACGGATATGTTGGAAGCTGTATCCCATTCATTATTGGATTAGGTTTAATTTTATTTGGCTCAAACATAGGGATTGGAATGGTACAAGCAATTCAAATTGCAATAATACTACACATGCTGTGGTGGCTATTATTTTCATTTCCAATTATTAAAGACTACAAGCAAACAGCGTATATAGAAAATAAGGGAAACCCTTTTACACATGGCTTTATTGAAATTGGGGAGACACTAAAAAAAGTAGTAAAAGATAAAAAAATGCTTCTATTTTTGCTAGCGTTCTTTTTTTACATTGATGGCGTGTACACGGTTATTTCACTTTCTACTGCGTACGGTTCAGCTCTCGGTTTAGATTCAAATCAATTGATTATTGCCCTATTGGTTACACAGCTAATTGCATTTCCTGCAGCAATTATACTAGGTCGCATTACTTCAAAGATTAACCCTGAAACTATTCTTACCATTTGTATTGTAGCATACCTCGGTATTGCACTATATGCAATTGGACTAGATACAACAACCGAGTTTTGGGTTTTAGCTGTGAGCGTGGGTCTTTTTCAAGGTACTATCCAAGCCCTCTCTCGATCATACTTTGCAAAGTTGATTCCGGCAGAAGACTCAGGTAAGTACTTTAGCTTGATGGACATTTGCGGAAAAGGTGCCTCATTTTTAGGAACTTTTACCATAGGTATTGTTACTATGCTCACAGGACAAGAGCATTTAGGCGTTGCAGTATTATCACTGTTCTTTGTTATTGGACTAATTCTTTTTCGAATGATGGTACGGGTTGGGAAAAAATAAGGGGGGTTTTCATATGTAGGGGGAAGTCTCCCCCTCGGACAAGCTAGCTTTGCCATCGTGTCCTACCCCCT
>CAYJOZ010000195.1:0-3537 GCA_964371925.1 uncultured Treponemataceae bacterium
TGTATTGAATTAAAGTTTAATAACTCAGCAATTTCACTTATTGTATAGTTATTTTCACTTATTAATCGTTTAGAGTAGTTGATTCTCAGAATTAAAAAGTATTGCATTACACCGCAGTTAAACTCATCATGAAAGATTTTTTCTAAGTAACTTTTCGAAAAGCTTGTGTATGTAACAATTGAATCAAGTGTGATTTTATTTTGAATGTTTTTATCTAAAAATCTAGTAACAAAGTTAATTATTTCATCACTAGGTTGTGACATATTCCCCATAGCTCTACTTTGTTTTTCGTGAGATTGAGTTTTTCGAATTAATAAAATTAATATTTTTTCAAGGTTAATTTTTGTTAATTGTTCAGCACCCAGAAGACTATCCTCTCGCTTATTGAGCATGGCTTGATTTAATACGTTATAAGGTG
Organism: uncultured Treponemataceae bacterium; assembly: GCA_964371925.1. Taxonomy (GTDB): domain Bacteria; phylum Spirochaetota; class Spirochaetia; order Treponematales; family Treponemataceae; genus CAYJFX01. Next base: position 419 of record CAYJOZ010000195.1, read on the forward strand.
GACAAAATGCATTTTTCCCTTCTTGAAAAAACTCGGCAACAAGTTCCCTTTCCTGAGTATTTAAGTGAAAAATTTTTTTATCTAAAAATGATAGTATTGTACTTTGGCTCACAAAGCTGAAAATAAATGTTCTGGCAAAATTATCTTTTACAATGACATTATGCTCTTCATTTGGTTTATGAAAAATACAATCACCCTGTCGTAGTATATGTTTTTCATTATCAGCTAAGGCAATGACCTCGCCACTGTCAACATACAGCACTTCCCAAAAGTCATGCCACTCTGATTGCCCTTCAAAATTTTTTACATATTCAAAATAGTGAAATGATACAATTTTTTCAATCTCTAATGTTGTTTCAAGTTGGGTGCCAATATATGTTGTACTCATGCTTCTGCATCCATTAGCTGTTTGACCCGTATGTATTCTTCGTTACTTAATACCGCACCACTTATTCCTACAACCTCACTTGAAAAGGCATTTGCTCTGCGTACCGATTCTACGAGATTATAACCTTGTTTTAATCCTGCAATAACAGAACCAATATGGCAATCACCAGCGCCTATGGTGTCTGCAATAGTAGTAGAAAACCCTTCAACGATTGTAATTATACCATCTTCAAACACAAGTGCACCTTTTTCACCCAGCGTAATTATTACTGAATTTTTTGTGAATTCATTCAAAATTCTTGCAGCTTCTTGCACATCATTGCACTTTGTATATTCACACGCTTCAGTATCATTTAAATGAATTACTGGCTTAAGTGCAAAAAGTCTCTCTAGCCTGCTTTGTTCTATATGATTAATTCTTGGGCCAATTGCAAAAAATATTTGATATTCAGGATGTTCTTCTAAATACTCAATAATCTCAATACCAGTAGGATCTTCTACTTCTAGTCCACAAATATATGCAGAATCTACTGTACTAGAGTCTATAGCGTTCATCCATTCTTTTTTAAAAATGTATTCAGCCCCATGGTGAGAAAGAAAGGTTCTCTCTCCGTCATTTTCAACAAGACAGTAACAACATCCATTTTCTATATTGTCTACGCGTACAAATGGAACTATACCTTTATTACAAAGCTCTCGCTCAACATACTCACCATATATTCCGCTTCCAACGGGAGAGCACAGAGTATAAGGAACATTCTCTAAATGTAACATGTTCGAAGCATTGTACGCACACCCACCAAGGCTTTGTCTTTGAGTTAAAATATTTACATCTTGTGCCTTTGTTGGTAAAGTTGGTATGCCGATGATTACATCTACAACAGTTGACCCAATTACTAAAGTTTGTTTCATATTACCCTATACTTTTTATTGCTACAGCCATGTCCAGAATTCCGAGTGCTAGGTAATCATATACAACGTTATACTTTTCTACAAATTCTTGAAATGCTTTAAACTCGTGTTTTTGCCAGTTTGGATAATTTATGTATTCATCGAAAACAATAACCGTTCCTGCTTTAATTCTACTAGCTAATAAATCTAAAACAGTTTTAGTGGAAGAATAAAGATCACAGTCAATATGCAAAAAGGCAACATCTCTTTTTTCACCATCTAAAAAAACGGGAAGAGAGTCATTAAACCACCCTTTTAATAATTCAACATTAGCTTCTACTTTGGGTAGAGTCCCTTGTAAACTAAAATGCCCCTTTGCTTCTTTTCCACCCCATGTTTCAGGAAGGCCTTCAAAAGAATCAAAGCCATAGAATGTTTTATCTTTTAATAGTTTTGCACAATAATTAATACTTTCACCTTGAAATACACCAAACTCTAGAAATAAACCATCCTGTGAAATAGAGTTTTGTAAACATTCATTTAGAGCATATTCTAACACTTTAAACCGGTCATCCAATATTAGTGCATTTGATGCTTTTTTATAAAAATAATCTACGCTTTCCTTTGCTGCACGCTCATATATCATGCTTTTCATGTTATAAGAACGAACTGGAAATTGCTTTCTAAGTTCTTGTAACTCAGACTCAAGATTTTTCAATATTTTTAGTATGTCCTCATTCATAGTATTAATCATCTTCCTTAAATTAGATTCTTCCTGTAGCTCAGCAGAATGCAGAGTCAGAATGACGTGATGCACTCGTAATTAGTAATTCGTAATTACTCCTTATACGGTATTTCAATTTGCATTCTGTCGCGAGTTAAAAATGTTTCAGTAAAAACGCTTTGAGCTTCTTCTAAAAGTGGTTTCAGCTCTTTGTCTGTATATCTCGGGCTGTAATGAATAAGTCCCATTTTATCTACATTTGCATCCTTTGCAATAGTTGCAGCCTGAACAACAGTCATATGTTTTTTTTCAGTTGCTTGATCAAGTGCATCATGGGCAAACATACCTTCGCAAATAAAAAGGTCAGACCCCTGCACTTCTTTTGCAATAGATGGTAAATACAAAGTATCGGTAACATAGCTAAACTTTCTACCGCTTCGTTTTGCACCAACTACTTGACTTGATGTAACAATACTACCATCTGTAGCTTCAACATCTTCACCCTTTTGTAGTTTTGACCAAAGCGGCCCCATTGGAACGCCAAGTTCTTTTGCCTTTTCTGGGTCAAATGTTCCAGGGCGGTCTAGTTCTTCTAACGTGTAGCCAACACAGGGTTTTGTATGCTTTAATGGAAAAGCTCTAATATAAAAATCCTCACCTTCGTAGCATACACAAGGCTCTGTAATTTCTTTGACAATTATAGGATAATTTATGTACATATCCAAAACTTGTCTACTTGATTCTATATATTCTTTAATTTTAGGAGGTCCATAAATATACAGGGGCTCATCTCTATCTACTTGAGATGAAAGCATTAAAATCCCAGGGAGTCCTGTAACATGGTCAGCGTGAGTATGACTTACAAAAATTGCATTAATTTTTTTCCATTTGAGATTTAGGCGACGAAGCGATACTTGGGTTCCTTCTCCACCATCAAACAAAAAGAGCTGACCTTCACGTCTTAAAAGAACTGAGGTTAAATGTCTATATGGAAGAGGCATCATGCCACCACATCCTAATACAAATGCTTCTAAATTCATGTGTTCATTATATAGGAAAAGTGAGGTTAGCTCAAGTAATGGAGCAAAAAAAATGCGTACCATACGGTACGCGACAG
>CAYJOZ010000196.1:0-3527 GCA_964371925.1 uncultured Treponemataceae bacterium
AAGCCTTATTTTATCATATTTCGCATCTTATCGAGTGTTTCTGGACTTAAAATGTGTTCCATTTGGCACGCGTCTTTTTCTGCAGTTTCTACTGTTACACCGACAATTTTTTGCAAAAAAGCGCTAAGCATATCATGCTTTTCTTTTATTTCTTTGTACTTCTCTTTTCCCTTTTCCGTAATAATGATATCTTTGTATGGTTCATGGATTATCATGCCCTGATCTTCTAGTAGATGAAGTGCAATATGTACAGACGGCTTTGAAAGGCCAAGGTTTTTTGCAATGTCTTTTACACGTGGGATTGCACCATTTTGTGCAAGGTTGCCTACTGTTTCTAAATAATCTTCTAAACTTTGTGTCATTTGTGCCATATTCATTTTACGCTGTTGACCAATTTTAATTTTGCAACAGTTTCTCCAGATTTATTTACGATGTTCAAAATGCACATTAGTAGGGTGACATTTTAAATTCGTTAGCCTGTTGAAAAAGTAACAGTCTTTTTCAACACATCTATATTATAACAGGCTTACAGGGTCTACGTCAACTTCTATATATACATTTGCGTCTTTTTTGTAACTTTGTAACAATGCATTACAAACTCTTTGCAATGGACGTGCGGTTTCTGCCCTAAGCAAAATTTGATTCCTGTAATTTGCAGCAATTTTTGCAAGAGGACATTCACTTGGACCTAGAATATCGATATCTTCATTATGGGCTTTGACTATTTGTATGAGGATACTGTACGCCTGGTCACATGCTTCTTTTGATTTTTTTTCGTTAGCACTTCTAAAAACTAATCGTAACAGGCGGCTATAAGGAGGGAAACTAGTCATTTCTCTAAAGGTGAGTTCATTTTTATAAAATCCCTCTATATCTCCTTTGCATGCATATTGAATTGCGCTTCTTTCAGGATTAAATGTTTGTACAACAACATGGCCATCAGGAAAAAAGCGCCCAGCGCGTCCTGCAACTTGAACGATGAGAGAAAAAGTTCTTTCTGCAGCTCTGAAATCTGGCAAATGCAAGCCTGTGTCAGCGAGAACAACACCCACAAGCCGTACATTGGGAAAATTTAAACCTTTGGCAACAATTTGCGTGCCGAGTAAGATATCAATTTTCCCATCCTTAAAGTCTGTGAGTACGCTTTGGAGGTTGTTTTCTTTTGACAGCGTATCTGTATCAACTCGCGCTACTGTGTTGTTCGGAAATTTTTGTTTAACTTCTTCTTCAATATATTCGGTGCCAAATCCTGCATACATAATATCGAGAGAATTACATTCGGGGCATGATGATGGTGGGCGAATTGACCAACCACAGTAGTGACAGCGTAAAACACCATCATTCTTGTGATAGGTAAGGGAAACGGAGCAATTCTTACATTTTAAATCATGAGAGCATGAATTGCACTTAAAAAAATGTGTGAAGCCTCGCCTATTCAAAAAGAGAATAACTTGCTTCCCACTTTTTAGTGTATCTCTCATTTCATCTTCTAATTTTTTTGAAATACAGCCATTTGTCTTGGATTCAACGCTTCCGTTTCCTAGGTGGATTATTTCTATATTTGGTGGCTTTCCACCTGAAAGTCGCTTTGTTAAAACATGCTTTGTAATAGTGCCTTTTTCAATTTGGTCCCACGCCTCGAGAGAGGGAGTTGCGCTTCCCATAATAAGCGGGATAGATAAATCATTGCATCGTCTCATTGCAATTTGCCTTGCAGAATAGCGAGGTGAATTATTTGATTTATAGGAACCATCATGTTCTTCATCGATTATAATAAGTCCAAGGTTTGGAACGGGAGCAAAGATAGCGCTACGGGCGCCTATAACAATGCGAGCTTTTTTATTGAGGATTCTTTTCCATTGTTCTAATTTTTGACTACCGGTGAGCCCTGAATGAAGAACAGCCACCGTTTCACCGAATCGTTTGTATACAGATTCAATAACTTGGTGCGTTAAGCCAATTTCTGGTACTAAATAAATAATACCCTTATTTTTTTTTAGCATTTCCTGTGCTACACGTAGAAATACTTCTGTTTTTCCAGAACCTGTTGATCCATAAAGATAATGGAGGTTTGTGTTTTTGTCTGAGTTGTTTGTAGCTTCTAAAATAGCACTAACAGCTATTTGTTGTTCGTCTGAGAGGGCATGTTCGGTGTATTCTTCTTCATCACCTGCAATCGATGTTGAAAGCTCTTTTTCTCTCCTGCCAGAAGGAAGCATTGCGCTTAAGGCTTCTCCTCTAGAACATAAATAGTATTTTTCCATCCAAAGAGCAAGGTTTACTTGTTCTTCTGTAAAAATCGCTTCTTTGTCAATTATACGCGTTATGGCTTTAAGCTTTTCTTCGGGAAAATCTATTTCACTTGGCTTAGAGTGAAAAATACCAACTACAAAAGCAGTCATCTTTCTTTTTCCTAGAGGAACTTCTATTCTCGTTCCAATAGAAATATTTTCTACATTACTACTTGTATAAAAAAAAGACTGAAAAAGAGGAATATTTAAAAAAGTTTCTACATAGATTTTTGTATCCATGCTTTATCCATTTAATTGATTGCTTGGCGGTGCTGCATATAAAGGAGAAAGTTCTTCCAGTTTTTGTTTAAAAAGTTTTAAATCTTCCCAAGCAGGAATTTTATATGTTGCATCTCGCAATAGTGCGCTTGGATGATATGTTGCCATAAGTGGAATTGTGGGAGTAGTTGGGGTTGCATTAAGTGGATAATTATAAAATTTTCCATGAAGGCGGCCAATTCCTTCTGCTGTTTGTAATAAGTTTTGTGCTGCAATACGCCCCACTGCTAAAATCATGACAGGTTTTAGAATTGCAATTTGGGCTTGTAAAAAGGAAGAGCATGCTTCTGTTTCTGATGCTAGCGGGTCTCTATTGTGGGGCGGCCTACACTTTACAATATTTGCAATAAAGCAATTTGTGCTTCGTGATAACTGAATTGAGGCGAGCATTTTGTCTAAAAGTTGGCCCGCAGGGCCAACAAAAGGGAGGCCTTGACTATCCTCTTCTTGTCCCGGCCCTTCTCCAATTACTAATACTAGAGGTTTTTTTACGCCTACTCCTGGAACAGTGTTTGTTCTTGTTTTATGTAAGTCACAACGACTACAAACGGATATTTTTTCTGCTATGGATTCAATAGTTTTACCTGAATGGTTTTCTAGTTGTGCTATGGACGTATCATGTTGTTTTACAGCACTTGTTATGTTAACTGCTTCAGCTTCTTTTATTGTAATAGTTATATTTGGTATAGGGCGACCATATGCCCATGAAGAGGCTTTATTAATAAGATTTTCGAGTGCTGTTTTTTGTTGTAAATCCATACCTACACTATACTCTGATATACTTTTTTTTTCAAGTGTGTTACAATAATGCCATGAACTTTATAGATTTTCATGTAGACACTTTGATTCACTTGTTAAAGCAGCAGCAAAAAGGCTTTGATAAAGATGCTACTTTATACAATAATCCTTATCATGTGGACTTTTCTCGTTTACAAAAAAGTGGTTATACTGCACAGT
>CAYJOZ010000197.1:0-3517 GCA_964371925.1 uncultured Treponemataceae bacterium
CGATTGAAAGTGCATTGGTAATCAGTGAATATATTGAAACACCTGTAGTACTTGGACAAGACCAAAAATACCTTGCAGCACTTATTGTTGCACATAAAGATAACGTAGAATCTTATGCAAAAGAAAATAATATTGCTTATGATAGTTACGAAAAACTTTTAGAAACAAAAGAAATTATTTCTCTTATAAGAAGCGAACTTGATTCACTAATTGTAGAGGAATCAGGCTTTAGACCATATGAAAGAATTTCAAAGTTTGTAATTCTTTCTGAAAGCTTCCAAGTTTCAAAAGAGTTATCAGCAAAGCAAGAAATGATGAGACATAAAATTGTAGAAATTTACAAAGATAAAATTGATCCAATGTTCTCATAAGTAACGTTTAACAGTTATTATTATGATGCGGTAAGTAAAGTACTCCAGTTACATACTTACCGTATTTTTTTTAATACATATATTTTTTACTTCCGATAATGTATATTCTGTCTACCAATACATTATATCTGCTTTACACTACTATATGTCTTAGTGTTCAAAAATAATTTCATCACCTTGAACCGTAGCAACAATAGTCCCCAATTCATCTGTTCTAAATATTTCTACATTAAAATTCTCTAAACGTTCTAAAACCTCTTTGTGTGGATGCCCATATTGATTATTTTTACCACAACTAATTATTGCGTATTCTGGATTTGTTTTTCTTAAGAAAACCTTAGCAGTCGAAGTTCTAGACCCATGATGACCAACTTTTAATACATCTATATCTTTAAATTTGTTCAAGAAATCAATTTCTAAAGCTGATTCAATATCTGCCATAAATAAAAGCTGTATATCATTTACGCTCAACATAGAAACAACTGAGTTTTCGTTATTATCCGTTCTATCATCTACAAGCTCAATTATCGAGAATGTTACACCCTCACCTATGTCGAAAATCATATCAGAATCATTTAAAAAAGTAACTCCAAGTTCATTAAACACAGCCTGAACATAATCTTTGTATGTTTTTGTTGTATGCTCTTTCCCAGAGTCGATTATTGTTGTTACAGTATAATCGTTTAATATAATATCTAAGCCTCCAATATGATCTGCATCTGGATGAGTTGCAATAACTATATCTAAGCTGCCATACACATACTCGTTTATATAAGCTGAAACATCGTCTCCATATTGATTATTTCCTGCATCAATTAAAATTTCAAAGTCACCACAATCTATAAATGTTGCATCACCTTGGCCAACATCAATAAAATGCACGTGTACATACTCCTGCGCAATTAAAACATGAGTATAAAAAAGTGCGACAAGTATAAATATCTTCTTCAAAGCAATTTTGCATCCTCGATTTTTTGTTGAATGTATAAAAAATAAGACACAAATCACTAGAAAAGTCTACTTTTTTATACATATTTAGTGTAATTCTAACCCAGTATAGGTAAAGCGCTAAATTTATGACAAAAAAGCTTCTCTTAATCCATCCTCAGCAGTGGGAAATATTATGCCATAAGATTGTATTTTAGACGTGTTTATTAAAATATTTTTTTCACTGCCTTCATATGTTTCTATACAATCTTCAGAGTACCCTAGTATTTCAGATGCTTTTTTACAAAGTTTGTACATTGATGTATCATTCTCGCTTCCAAAATTGTAGACTCCACCTGGCAGTTGAAAACAAGATTCTAAATTTTCTATGACATTTTTTATATACGTAATACTTCTTAATTGATTTTTGTTTACTTTAAATGGTATGCCAGTTTTTGCGGCTTCTAATATAAGTGCAGGCAGAGCTTTATGTTGAAAAAAATTTGAATCTGGAGTATCATACATCCAAGTCAAACGTAAGCTTACCGCATTTGGTAGAATCTCTGAAATCATCTTTTCAGCTTGCAATTTCTGTTTTGCATATAGATTTTGAGGATTTAGAACTACATCTTCCGTTAACGAATGGCGCTCCGTATTTCCGCTATATACCTGATCAGAACTCATAAATATCAGCTTTGCACCTATGTTTTTACAAGCACTAGCAATATATGCAGGTGCTAGCCTATTCGTCTTATCTGAAATGTCTGAATTCTTTTCTGCGACTTCTATATTTGAGATCGCAGCGCTGTGTATAACGTATTTTGGTTGAGTTCTGTCAAAATATGATAGGACTTCCTTTTCATTTGTTATGTCAAGCGATGATCGAGAAACATTAACTACAGAATACTTGTTTGAAAAATAATCTACTGCTCGAGACCCTAAAAAACCAGAAGTTCCTGTAATTGCAATCGTTTCCATAGCCCACTCCTCAATTTAAAATAATTACGATTCTAAAAATTCTTTATGAATCTTTGCAATTCCTTTATATGCTTCAAAATACGAAGCATATTCTTTACCAACTACCTTTGCATATGTTTCAGTTTTTGTGATGTCTATGCAAGCATAAATGGGCTCACCAAAATATTCTTGAATGCTGTTTCTAAAAGGTCGATCTTTATTGAATGGTATTACAACATCAAGCGTGTTACTAATTTCATCATATCGATTAATTAGCGAATGCAATATCTCACTTTGCTCAATAAATACTAAGACATCGCTTGTAGGTTTTAAAAATTTATAGATATATCTTGATCCCCAAAGTATTGAAGCAAGTGACTCTCTTTTCTTTTTGTTTGATACTTGATAGATAAAAACCTTATCCAAATATATATTTTGTGGCAGTTTATCTTGTAATCGTTTTCTAAAATCTTCAACTGATACTTCATGGCGCAACAGAACAGATGCGACTTCTTCTTGAGACTTAACTCCAAGTGATAAACTAGATGCTAATTCAAATCGAGGCAATGGATTGAAACCATTTGTGTACATGATGGGAAGACTACTTCTTAAGAAGGCTTTGTGAAAGTTTTCTTGTAAAGCTAAATGAGGCAGATATTCACTACCGTTTACTTTTTTAAAAGAAAAAACAACCCTCCATAAAACCTCTATATTTTGCTCCGTAGTATCCACGGCCTCTCCATCGTTTGAGGCGCGTATAGAGGCAATTAGAGCGTCTTTTTGTTCATTTGTGATATTATTTGTATAAACGCGCGTTTCAGTCTCTGAAGCACCTCTACAAAGCCCACAGTGGTCATTACAAACAGGGGCACATACGGGACTTCTCATTTCTTTTAATGACCTTTCCCATTCAGATTTATAATAGGATTTATGAGTACCTAAATCTATATCATCCCACGGCAAAGTCTCATCAATGGACCTGATGCTACATGTTTCTTTTTCAAAATCACAGTTATATTTAATTTCCATCTCTGCTATTGCTTCTCGCCACAAGTCTTTATTTATGTGATCATCCCATGCATCTAATCGACACCCCTTTTTATACGCAGAAAGAATTATCTCCCCTACTTTCTCATCGCCTCTTGAAATAAGACCCTCAATAAAGGAGACAAACTGATTATGGGTACTTGTTCTAAATTTGCCTTTAGGAAGGCTATTTCGAATATAAAATAATTTTTCACGTGCTTGGTCTTGTGTTAACT
>CAYJOZ010000198.1:0-3495 GCA_964371925.1 uncultured Treponemataceae bacterium
TGGGCGCGATGTAGCGTTACGCTTTGACTTAACAGTTCCTTTTGCTCGATTTATTGCAGAACACAAAGATAAATTGTATTTTCCATTTAAGCGATACCATATTGCAAAAGTATGGCGTGGTGAAAAACCTCAGTCAGGACGTTACAGAGAGTTTGTACAATGCGACTTTGACATTGTAGGATCAGACTCAGCACAAAGCGACTTTGAAATACTGGCGCTTATGAAAGCATCGTTAAGCGCAATTGGGGTTGATAACGTTACTATTCGTATTAATCACCGTGGTCTATTCAATGCCTTCTTGGCAAAGCTTGAGGTAAGTGAAAAATCTGAAGATGTGTTACGCACTGTTGACAAACTAGCGAAAATTGGTGAAGCAGAAGTAAAAAAGCTTCTTGAAGACATAACAGGCTCAGGGCAAAGTGCTCAAGATATTTTAACATTTATTGCTGGTAGCAAAGATTTTGATTCAACGCTAAAACTTATTGGGGATATGGCAGGTACAGGAGATGAAGTGCAAGCTTGTGTAAAACGTTTACAAGATGTTCACAACTTGCTTGTAGCTGTAGGAATAGATTCCACCTTTGTGCTAGATCCATCAATTACACGCGGCCTCGATTATTACACCGGCTTAGTATATGAAACATTTTTAAATGATCTTCCAAGCATTGGTTCAGTTTGTTCTGGCGGGCGCTACGATAATCTTGCAGGGCTTTACATGAAGGAGAAAGTTTCAGGTATAGGCTCTTCTATTGGACTTGACCGCCTTGTTGCTGGATTAGAGCAAATCGGAAAAATAGATGAAACGCTATGCTTTTTAGATGCTGAAATTTTATGTATGAATGAAAATCTTTTCACTCATTATCAAGTTGTAGCACAATCTTTGCGTGAAAAAGGTATTAATGTAGAAGTATTTTCAGAAAATAAAAAAATAAATCAACAATATACGCTTTTAGAAAAAAAAGGTGTTCCTTTTGGCATTGTAATTCATGAAGATCAAGCAAGTCAAAATGTACTTACGCTCAAGAACCTAAAAACTCGAGAGCAATTTGAAAATATTACAATTGAAAAAGCAGCCGAGATACTAAAACAAAAATAGTTTATATGCACAAAAAGTGTAATTTATTGTACTTTTTGTGCTGTAAAATCTGCTTGTAACTTATTAGCAAAAATCTGCACATCATCTTGTGCTAACCAACCGCCATCAAATTTATACCAAAGAACATTATTATTGTCGATGCTCGCGCCTTTTACTTCTATAACATCACCAATTCTGCCATAGCTTACAATAACAGCATTGCTATCAGATTCTTCCATGTATGAAACATATGGATTTGTTATTACTGCCCATTGTGCAGACATGGCTAGGCTTTCAGTTGTAGAGACATCAATAGGAACATACTCTTCTTTTGCACATGAAAAAAATATAAAAAGAGAAAAAAATATGATAATAGCTTTCATTATAAAAACAACGCCTGAGGTACCAAAAAGTGGAGAAGGGCAACAACGAGACACGCAATGCCTACATATTTTCTGCCGCCTACAAAAACCTTTTCAAACAAGGGGCTTAAATGTATTTCTACTTTGGAACTTGAAACATAAAACTCATATAATAAACAGGCTCCACCAACAATCCCCACAATAGCAGGAATGATGTCACCCAAAATAGGAATATTACTTCCCATTACTGTTAACAACTTCATTAATCCAGCGAAACTTGCAATAATGCCAACCATAAGCCTAAAGTTCTTTGTTTCATAAAATGGCAAACCTGCAATTGTAGCCTCTTGGGAATCTTCGGCCAATGGCTTTGAGAGTATTAGTAATAAACCCGCTAGTGTATTAAAAACTACAGATAGTAAATAAAATTGAATCATGCTTCCCCCAATAATTCTAAATAAAACATAGTTATTCTTGTACGACTGTTTTTAAATGCACCGTTTCATCATTAAGTGTAACGATGCACTCTATATATAGTATATCATATTTTGGAAATGTTGTCCTATAAAAATTTTCATTTCCATCAAAAATTGAATGCATTGTTGATTGCTTTATAACAATTTCTTTATCGTTTAAAGCTGAAAAATATATACTCGTCGAAATATCTTCTTCGGTAGCTGCTTCATGTGCTTTAAGGGTAACATACACACTCTCATCATATGAAAAAGCAGAAAGTTCCAGAGTAACATTATTCAATGTAGCGACGTTAGATGTAGTGTCGATGTTTGTTACAAAGAGAATCATTATTACGAGTAAAACAATGCTACCAAGCAAAAATCGTGAGCTTTTTGTACTTACGAGTGATTTAAAAAAGCCTTTTTCGGGTACCTTTTCAGTACCATCGTAATGAGACTTTACTATGCTAGGTGCCCTATTAATTCTTTCTTCACGGTTATAGTAAAAGTGTAAGTCGGCTTCATGTATGTTTTTTTCGTCATCGATCATTTTTTTACTCTAGAATTGAATTAAGCATTGTATCTGTTCTCCACCATGATACGTTGACTTCATCTTCATATGCTACCATTGCAGAAATAATGCCATTGTTTGAAAGCGAAAAATTCTGAAACACTGAGTCGGTAAGAGGGAGTTCAATTTTTCTTCTCAGTATTCGTTGAGAGTTTTCGTGTGTAACTAATATTGATAAACCTGAATCATCTGGAATCGCAAAAAAGAGCCCGCCTGTTTGTGAAACTCCTAAGAATGAATAGGGGTGTGCAAAAACTTCGGTTGTGTAGCCGTGAGTTGTTGTTTGTTCAAAGGCGGGTATAGTAATAGGATTCCCTATTTCTTGCGTGCGAATATCTAATGGGTACACAAGTGTTTTTTCAAAATCTATTCCTGATGAAACATTTGTTGATTCATCAACTTTTACCCCATAGTAGTCAGCCTTTATATACACAATTGGATCATCAAAATCTGGTACAACATGTTCGATTGCAATATAGGTCTCTAATGCATAATCTAAAACATCCTCAGGAAGCATTGACTCAGTAATTGCAAAGCGTGTTAACAGCGTTCCTTCTTGTGAAAACCAATAAAGGATATATCCATTTGTGTCAATGCAAAGTGCTATAAGATCATTGTTATTTGTTGTATGTAAAGACTTTATGTATGGAAATGGCTGTCCTCCTAATCCATCTTGTGCGAGAAAGTCAACAAAAGTTCCATCAGAATCAAATCGCAATATTACTTGTCGCAATATAGATCCTGTTTTAGAATCTTCTTCATAATGATTTACAGGAAGGAAGTCTGTAACATAAATATTCTTGTTGTTATCTACTGCAATTGCTCCCAGTGTATTAAAGGGGTAACTTACAGCGATTTTAGTAGAATCTTCCTTTGCTGAATCGAGTGCAGAGGCTATAATATCTTCGCTTTGATCAACAAATGATGGTATTGGATTTCGCTCATTATCATAAATAATACCTATCAAATCACCATACTATGTAAACTGCATGATTTTCCCAAACTCTCCGTTAACGATGTAGAAAAAACCAT
>CAYJOZ010000199.1:0-3490 GCA_964371925.1 uncultured Treponemataceae bacterium
AAGGATTTAGTTCAGGTACATGTAAGTTGACAGCTCTAACATAGGCAGGGCAACATGAGGTTGTCATAAGCTTGTCTCCGTGCTCCATTCTTTCTTCGAATTCTTCTGCCTCTTTGTCTGCTGTTATATCAGCTCCTATAGCAACTTCCCATATTTTGCTAAACCCTGTTTCTAATAATGCTGATTCTAGTTGGCCAGGAGCTGCCCTAAACTGAGCTGCAACAGCTGGGGCATACAACGCGACAACTTTTTTGCCATCCATAATATGCTTTATAACATCTACCAGTTGCCCTTTATCCATCATAGCACCAAAAGGGCATTCTCTCATGCAGTTTCCGCAAAAAATACATTTGTTATAATCAATTACCTCTTTCCCTTGTTCATTCTTAGAAATTGCATCTACAGGGCATGATTCTTCACAAGGAACAGGTATCTTTATTATTGCATGGTAGGGACAGTTTGATAAACACATCCCACAGTTAATGCAAGTTTCTTCATCAATAACTGCTCTACCATTTTTTATGGCAATACATTTTTTAGGGCAGTTAACCATACATGGCCGTGCTACGCATGCCTGGCATGCATTTGTAACCATAAATTGACTTTTAACACAGGCATTGCATGCCTCGTCTAATACTGTAAGGATTGGCCATGTTGGCTTTTCTCTTTGCAGTGACTCATGTACGTATTCCTCTAATGTTTTATCTTCATTATAGTCTTCTAATGAGCAACCCATTCTCGCAATCACACGTTGTCGAATTATTTCTCTGTCATGATATATACAGCAACGTAAAGACTCACTATTTTTTGGAACCATTGATCTTGGGATAAAGTGTGCTCCTTTTTCCAAGTTTCCCTCTAATTGTAAACGTGCAATTTGTACAAGAATTTCTCTTTTCAAGTGAGCCGCATTGTTATTTATATTTAGCATAGTTTTTCCTTAATTTTTTCAATTACACTTTGTAAAGAAGCTTCCTCGTGTACTTCACCGTCAATAAGTACATATGGAGCCTTTGAATTGCTTCCGCCCTTACAAAGTTCGAGACATGTAACACCTTCAATTTCTACGCTATCTTTGATTTCTGTCGGAAGTTCTTCTTCCAATAGTAAAAGCTCTGATGCTCCCATAACATAGCATGTTGTGCCAGTACAAATTGATACCTTAATTTTTTTCATTTATTACTCCTTTAAATGTATTTTTTTGTCTTAAAAATAATCTATCTTTACTTCTTTTAGATATTGTTCAGATAAAAGTGATGCAATTTTTTTAATCACATTTCGCCGTATTTCTAATTCTACAGGCATGTTTGGGTCTTGATGCGCTTCATTTATCTTTGTTCCAACAAAAAATTGTATACGATCTGAGTTCAAAAAGAACTCGACTATTTTCGTAGCTGGATTTTGTTTGAGATTTTCAAGCCGTGCACCTTTTTCTAGTATTTCAGCTACGGCACCCATAGTGATTATGCCTTCTGTAACTAAGTCAACACCGGGCATTGTTGAAGCAGGTGGAATTACGGGATCAAAGTCTTTTAAAGAAACCTTAATAGGTTTTTCCAATTCGCGCGAAATAATATTTGCGCTTGTTCCGCCACAAACGATTTTTGTACCATCAAAAATATCGAAGCGCTTTGCAATTTCTACATCGCTGTCTTTATTAATGGGTGGACCTGTAAAGACTAACATATCTCTAGGCTTTCTAAAATATACAACACCACAAGTAATATCATCTTTGGGTTTATAGCTATCATGATATACGGCTTTTTGTACGATTGTTCTCGCTAAATCTCGTGCGCTTATATCGATTTGATTTGTAACGGTTTCAAGTATAAAATCCTGAACCTTTACATTTCCCCATCCAAAGGGTAATGCTTGTGTTCCCATACCAGACTGTGTAACTCCATCAGAGAAAAAAATAAGTCTATCACCTGGCCTTGCTTCATAATGTGAATAATGCAGTAGGGCTTCAATTTTTGGTGCAGTGGTTTTTTTCTTCCGCTCAATTGGTGTAATGTCTTTTATTGGTTCAATAAGTGTTTGTTCTCTAATAAGGACATAGGGTGGATTATCATACTCCATGATGCGCACCCGTGCACTGGGTTCGATATCGACAAGCGTAAATGTTGCATAGCTTATACCGCGTTCTTTACATACTGGTAAAGTATCCATGATAATATTTGCAGCTTTCCACATTGGTATATCTGAGGAAATAAACTTGGTAGCCATCGTTGCCGTGAGAGTAGCAAGTACTCCTGCTTTTATTCCCGAACCGAGACCATCGGATAGAGTAGTTATGACTCTTCCATCTGTTGGATTTTTTTGAGATAAAAAAACATCACCTTCCGCTATATTTTTGTGTTTACAAACCTGATAGTGGCCTACTTCAATGAAAGCTTCTTCTTTTGTTTCTTGTGTTATATCACTTTCAGCTGAGCTTTTCATGAATCCTCCTCGTCTGAAAATGATTCAATTATTGAATTCAGCATGGATTCTGTTTCTGCTGCATTTTCGCCGAGTAAAAAAGCAATTTTTTGGACAACAGATAGATTTTTAGTTATAACCTTTTGTGCTTGTTTTACTATTCTTGTTTTTTGTATTTGAGGTGTAGTAATATCTTCAATAACGCCACCGGCAAACTCTTCTTTTTCAATTGCAAATACAGAAACATGGAATATTTTTTTCCCACTACGCACTTCTCTTTCAATAACATCTGGCCCGCTTTTCGAAAGAACATCTTCAAAAAAACGATAAAAATCGGTTATTTTGGTTAGGTCAGCTCCTTCTAGCCCTGGCTTTGCCTCATACATTTCTGCAACATCATTACCCATAAGGCGCGCAAAATTTGAATTGCTTTCAACTATTTGTAGGTGTTTATTAACAATAACAACCCCGCTTGGAATTGCTTGAACAAGACCGTTTGCTTTTTTTTGTGCTAGTTTTTTCATATATGATACGCACATGGTTTTTTCTGCCCGCTGCTCAATTATAGCCTGAGAAAAATCCCTGCATGTGTCATACCCACAACCAGCGCAGTTTAACTCATCAGCTTTAGAATACTTTCCAACAGAACGAAGAGCAGCTTGAATTTTATCTTCACCGATGTTTTCTGTTTTTTCTCTGCTGACAGGAACTGTGCCTGATAAATTTTTCTCTTTTTGTAATATATCATTTTCTAGTCGTTCTGGGGCAGTTTCTGCATAATCTACAAGGTTTACCCTTTTTATAGCTGTAGAACGTTTTACCGTGCATGCAGGCCCATTTATACAGCCGCCTGGACATGCGAGCATTTCAATAAAAAGAGGCTCTGCTAAGGTTTCCTTATGAAGTCCTGCAAGGGTTGATGGAAACTCATCGACACCTGTAACAGACATTACGCTAATGCCTTCAAGAGCGCTATAACGTTTAATGGACGCAATCATTCCTCCATCAATAGGGTACAGTGTTCCTTTTGCCGCCCTGAAAGGTATAAATTGTGCCTCAGTATCTGTTT
>CAYJOZ010000200.1:0-3466 GCA_964371925.1 uncultured Treponemataceae bacterium
TTACATCATTTAGTCAAAATGTTGGACTAATACGTATGACAAAGGTTGTAAATCGTTTTTCCATTTCTCTTGGAGCAATTTTTTTGATTATTGCAGGCTTCTTTACACCACTTGGTGTATTTTTCTCAGCAATTCCGCCTTCAGTATTAGGTGGAGCTGTAATAGGTATGTTTGGCTCAATTGCTGTAACAGGTTTGGGTCTATTAAAACAAGTAGAATTAAATGGTAGAAATTCTTTGATTATTGCGTTAGCACTTGGTATTGGACTTGGTTTTGGGCAAGGAACAGGATTGGCTACGGGTGCTATGGTACACTTTCCTCAGTGGTTAGTGTATGTTTTTGGCGGCAATGGTATTGCTGCTGCAACACTTATTGGTATGATTTTAAACATCGTACTTCCAAAAGAAGATAAAGCTTAAATGCAAGTGAAGTATTAGAAAAAACGCTGTGTAAATGCATGAGGCCACTGAAAAAGTAACAGACTTTTTCAGTGGCCTACATATGCCCATCGTTTAGTGTTATTTGTTGAATAATTCTACAGGAATTTTTGCTACTACTTTTTTTACTTCAGTTCCGTTTCCAAGTTTTGGCATGTGGTAATCTTGAGGAAATAAGAAAGCAAAGTCGCCTTTTTTTAAGTTAATCACAAAAACTTCTGAATCATAAAACTCAACATCTTTTTCTTCATCGTATCCATTTATGCTTTTACCTTCAAAGGCAATTCCCATTTCTTCTTCGCCATCTACAACGTACTGCAGGTCAATGAATCTTTTATGATTTTCTAATTTACACTCACTTTTCCCTTGTGTTGTGTACGACATAACGAGCATATATATCCCATTACTTAGGTCGTAACGACCTTCTTCCTTTGATGGTGCTGCTTTTAAAAATTCGAGCACCTCATCCATTTCTTTTGGAAAGTTGTAATATCCTACATTTTTAATGTTATCTAAAATCATTTTTTTTACTCATCCTTATATTTATAATTCTATTAATTTAAATCTATCATTAGTTTTTCGAGGCGTCCATGCCTCACTATTTGTTACAGCTTTTTGCCGGACTTTCTTCTCCAAGCATGCGTCGTTCATTCAACGTCCTGTTGAATGAACTTACCGAGTTTTTGCGGAGCAAAAACGTCGTGAGTTTAGCACGGCATCCCTGCCGTGCAATTTACAACTTTTTGCCAGACTTTCTTCTCCAAGCATGCATTGCGAGGCTTACTGCGATAACACCGTATGCTACGAATACACGGAAGTATTCACCAATTTGTGCATTACCCATAAGCTGTGTTCCTGCAACTGGAGAAAGAATAAACAATGTATGGAACAAAATTACACCTAATATAGCTTGTTTTGCATTTGCCTTTTGAACAGATGCACCACCTACCAATAGAGCTGCAATTGAATATAAACCTACTTGGTTATGTGAGCCATAAGTAGACATAGTTCCAATATTCTGTATCGAAATAAGCTGAGCCCAACTTGCAAGTACTGTAGACATAATCATAGCAATAATTCTGATTTTGTTTACATTAAGACCTGCAGATGTTGCAACATCTCTACTTTGCCCAACTGTTCTCATATTTTGCCCAAGTCGAGTATGCATAAACCACGGAATAAACAAACAAAGGCCAGCAATTAAAAGATATGTTAACACAGGTAATTGCACCATTTGTACCGCAGCATAAATAGGAGCAACATAGGTTAATCCATATGCTACTACGGCAATGATTATAGCCATAAGATATTTTTTGCTATTTAAAGGACAAGATTTTATACCCGCTTTTTTAGCTTTTACCATATCAATGCAAATTTTTATTATGCAGTAAATAACAGTAATTAGACCACCAATTTCAATTGCTTGTAAAAGAATTAGACGTGGTTGAGATAAGAAATCATGAACCATTGGTATAAAGCTTAATACAAAAACTGCAGTTAAAGGGATGCATTTTTTTAATAATTTCTTTAATCCCAAGTCATTCTTTTTAACGATCCGGTATATAAGCGTAATAGCAACCACTAAAACCATTATAACAAGAGCAAAATATAAAATATTTAACATTGGCATGTCGTCTATTGCATACTTTAAGTTATCTCTAAGATTTATAGCATTTTTAACACCAACACCAGTTGAAATCATAAGTTCAGTATTTGCAATTGGAATAACGCCACCAAGTATAAAGAGGAATAATAATTGATAAAGACCATCAGAGAAATATCCCGCAACAAGTCCACCAATCATTTCTGTACCCTTCATACTATTGAACAGCTTACCAATTAAATAACCAAATAAAATTGATAAACATGCTGAAATACTTGCACAAAATAAAATTCCTGCAAAGTCAGTTACTCCAAAAAGAACTGCAAGGAAAATTGATATTTGTGCTGCCATAGCCCCAATAACAATACCAAAGTTAAGCCCAAGCCCTGCAACAACAGGAATTAAAAGACTTAAAACCATAAATGTATTTCTACCTATTCGGGTAAAAAGTTCTGGCAAAAGGAATGTTAACGATGTTCCAGATGCAAAAAAACATCCTAAACATAAAATAACAAAAAGTACAGTAACATTGTTTTTTGCCAAAAAGGTTTGTATATTTTTATTTAATGGATTACTCATTTTTTTACACCACCCTTAGATTTACTCAAGGCATATAAAATAATACCATTTGAGATAATAATACGTAATATTTCTGATAAGTTACCTTCTGGAATAATAAGGTTTGCTACTGGAAGCGCAACTGCTAAAATTCCTTGAAACAAGAATGTACCTAAAAGTACGTTCGCGATTTTTGCCCTACCAATAGATGCACCACCAATAAGTACTGATGCTACACAAGAGAACCCCATCATTTGAGGAGCATTGTATAATTGTAAAAATCCAAAACTTTGAGCATAAAGAATAATACCTACACCACCGAGAGCAGTAGAAATAGTTGTTCCCATAATTCTCATTTTGTTAACATTAATACCAGCAGCTCTTGCATAATTTTGGTTACTACCTACAGCAGTCATCATAATACCTGTTCTACTCTTTGTGAATAAATACATAGCTACACAAAAGGCAAAGAATGCAAGTAAAAGACCTGTAGGAACATACATACCACCTACAAGAGTTTCTACACCATCAACCATTTTTGTTTCTGCACCAATGGTAAACCCTAAAAAGTTGTTCATTACAAATGAAAAATCATTTTCTAAGCTTATGGTATTTCTAAGTCCTTCACCTGCCAATGGCCAGATTGATGTAGGGCTTTTAAATGGCATTAATAACCACATAATATTCATTAGTGCTACGATTGAAAAACCAACATAGGTAGAAACAGTCATTTCACTACCCTTTACTTGGTTTAATAATAGACCGTATAGATAACCAAACACAGTAGATATTGCCAAACCTAAGAAAACAGCGACGGCAATACTTACAAATGCAATTGCTTCTGGACTTGTAAGCGCATCGTAGTAAC
>CAYJOZ010000201.1:0-3460 GCA_964371925.1 uncultured Treponemataceae bacterium
AGTAGATTGTGTTGTAGATGCAATTGAAAAACTTGATAGTTGTGATTGGGATTATCGAACAAGTTCTATAAAATAGGCGAATAGTTATCCTGATGAAAAAAATACTTATGATTGGAACGGGAGGGACCATTGCTTCTCAAAAAACAGATAATGGCCTTACTCCCGGCCTTAGTTCAAACGAATTGCTATCATATATTCCTCAAGTATGCAGCGTTTGCAGTGTAGATACTATTCAAGTTTGCAATATTGATAGTACTAATGTTGAAGTAAAACATTGGAGACTGATCTCTCAAACTATAGAAGAAAACTATACAGAATATGACGGCTTTGTCATTGCCCATGGAACAGATACCATGGCCTATACTGCTGCTGCCCTCTCCTACATGATCCAAAACTCCCCGAAACCGATAGTACTTACTGGTGCTCAAAAATCAATTGCTTTTGAAAGTACCGATGCAAAAAATAATTTACTTAACAGTTTTATTTATGCCGCAGACAACGAGTCGCATGATGTATGTATTGTTTTTGACGGCAAAGTGATTCTCGGTTCCAGAGCAAAAAAAGTGCAAACGAAAAGTTTTCATGCCTTTGAAAGTATTAACTATCCATACCTTGCTGTAATGTACGATGGAGAAATAACGCGTTATTTTTCACTACCACGCTGCTCTGACTGTTTAAAGTTTTATCACAATATGCATAAAAATGTTGCGATTCTCAAAATGTACCCGGGTATTCAGCCACATATTATTCGTTATTTTTTCGAGCATTATGACGGTATAGTTATAGAAAGCTTTGGTGTCGGTGGCATACCTCAAAGTGTTGTGGATGAATTTTATATTCAAATGCAAAAACAATCACCTCAGAATCGCAAACTTGTTGTAATGACAACTCAAGTGGCAAATGAGGGAAGCAATATGATTGTGTATGAAGTAGGTATCCGTGTGAAACAAGAACTCGATATTCTGGAAGCTTTTGATATGACAATCGAAGCCACCATCACAAAATTGATGTGGCTTCTCCCTCAAATTGAAGGGAAGTCATTTAGAGAAATTGAAAGCATTTTTTATAAAAAAATCAATAATGACATTATGTATAGCGTAAAGCAATAGCGACTTCCCCTTAAAATAACAATTTTGCAGAATTGAATAGCTTTTTTTGTTGCGATATTAAGCGTGCAATGGTATACTAAACATATATAGAAAAAAAGGTGTGCGTATGAAAAAAAATGTATTGTTCGTTCTTATTTTGATAGTACCTTTTATTGTCTTTTCTCAGAATTCGGTATCAATTAACAAAAGCCTCAATGAGTTTTCTGCTAAGCTTATTGATACGTTACCTAACACCGCAACTCAAACAGGAATGTGGCCTGATGCATGGATTGGGAATATCACGCCAAGCGACTTTCCGCATGCAGGTGCGGGGCTTTCGTTCGGCCTTGCTCAAATAGATACGCAAGGTTTTTCTGCTGCTGCTCAAGAGGTAGGAGTTGCATCAAGCTCAGATTCTGCACTCTATTTGCCAACAGCTGCCTTTGATCTTCGTCTTGGGGGCTTTGTATTACCATTTGATTTTGGGGCAAGCTTTTTAGCTTTAAATAAGGTTGAAATGGATGATAATTCTCTTTTTGTTGATTTTCTATCTTTTTCATCTTCAATTCGATATGCAATCATTGAAGGAGATACGCTTCTTCCTCGTCTTTCAGCAGGAATAGGCTATTCATATTATGATAGTAGCATATCTTCTACTTCCGGTAAATCTTTTATTACAGTAAAATCAAAAGCGCATGTGCTGTTTGCCGAGACACAAATATCTAAACAAATTGCATATTATTTTACACCGTATGCCAATGTACGACTTCTTTTTTCCGATATACATAATGATTGGTCATGGGCCTCTAATGTCATTCAAGGGCAAGGTGTTTCAAATAAACAAATGTTTTCAGACCCTGTTATTCAAGTTGGAGTAGGAACAGGAATTAATTATCTGTTTGGACAAGCGAGTGTCGGTATTACATATGATTTTGCCCATGAAATTTTAGGAGTGCATACAGCCATCAGATTTATTATACCTAAATTAGATTAATAGGATACGAAGACTAATATAATACTTTGTATGTAGCTCTAGGCGGAAGGGTAACACTTCCCGTTATCTTTTCGATTAGCATTTGCTGTACATCTTCTACCGTTCGTGAAATGGTTTTACAATTCTTAAACATATCATATCCACCGGCGCCACTTGCCCTGTAACCAGTTAGCCCAAGTGTGTAGAATTTGCTTTCCTCTAAATCTCTTCCATCTTTTTGCAAAAGTACAACTCTGTTTCCAATATCGTTTCTTATATCAAATGTATATTCTATTCCATAGTAAAAATCAAAGTTATATAATTCTAGTTTTTGCTTTGTGTACTTTGGGTTAATGATAGGCATACCATCTTTAAGAATGAAAAAACTTGCCACATGTTCAAGGGCATCTTTGATGATTTCTGTGCTAACTTCTAAGATTGTAATTTCATTTGCAAAAGGGTATGCGCTTACAATATCTCGCATAGTTACCGTTTTTGTGAGAGGGTAGGGCTCGTTCATAAGACTAGTGCAGCAAAGGTCGCACCCAGTTTTTTCCATTATAATACTATTGCAAAGCTCAGAAAAACGCCATCCACTTTGCATTATTTCTATAGGATTTGTTTGATCAATTGGCTCAGATAGTGTGCCAACGGGAATGTCGAGCCATGATTGCACTCGTTTTTGTACCGCCTCATATTTAATTTCCATTTCTTTGCTTGAATTGTTGGCCTTTGCCATGATATTCTTACTTTGTATTTGTGCACCTTTGCTCTCGTCAAATAAAATGTCAACATCTGCATACCACGATGCATTGCTTGGGACTTGAAGGGTGTGTGTACCAAACAGGGTAGTTCCAGGTACTTGCATATGCTGGTGGCCTGTTAATAAAAGATCAAAGTCCATCTCCTTACATATTGCAAACCCAATATTTTCTCCATCTGTAGTAAGTGAGTAAGTTTTTGGATCGTTAAAGTCGTGCTCAAATCCGCCGTGATAAATGCATACAAGAATATCACATTTTCCAACAAGTTCATCATGTGCTTTTTTTATACATTCAAATGCTGGGAGTATTGTTAGGTGTTCTATGTTTAGTTTATCTTCCCACACGTTTACATAGTCTGTTACTGCTCCAATAAATCCAATAGTTAAGCCGTTTTCAAGCGTCTCAATGTGGTATGGTAATAAATTTATTTCACCTTTTTTATCAACAAGGTTGCAGCAAAGAACTATTGCATTTATGCCATTGGCATACTGTTTCAATGTATCGTAACCAAAGTTAAAATCATGATTTCCTAAAGACACAAAATTATAACCAATGTCGTTTATTATATTGGTAACTTCGCTATAGCCTGAACCACTTTTTTGTAAGTATTGTAGAAAAGGACTTCCTTGAATCAT
>CAYJOZ010000202.1:0-3450 GCA_964371925.1 uncultured Treponemataceae bacterium
TGTCTGCTTCGAGCCGTATTTTATTTCTAAGACCGTTTAGAATAAGTGTTTGGTGCGTTTCTGCTACTCCTAATTCCCACGGAAGTCCTGCATTACAAATTGATGTTTTAGGAGCAGCTCCTGTTCCCCCATCGTAACCGCTTAAAGTGATGTGCTGTGCACCTGCTTTTGCAACACCTGCTGCGATGGTTCCAACACCTGCTTCACTTACCAATTTTACCGAAATATCTGCCTTTCTGTTTGCATTCTTTAAATCGTAAATAAGTTGAGCAAGGTCTTCAATTGAATAAATATCGTGGTGAGGTGGTGGGCTAATTAAACCTACACCTACAGTTGAATGCCTAGTTTTTGCAACCCAAGGATAAACCTTCGTTCCAGGAAGGTGTCCGCCTTCACCCGGTTTTGCACCTTGTGCAATTTTAATTTGTATTTCTTTTGCACTTACCAAAAATTTACTGGTAACACCAAAGCGTGCTGAAGCAACTTGTTTTACAGCAGAGTTTTTGTTTAACCCGTCTTTTCCAATAGTAAAGCGTTCTTCAAGCTCTCCACCTTCACCGGTGTTACTTTTTGCCCCAAGATTATTCATTGCTATTGCCAGGGCTTCATGGGCTTCTTGGCTTAATGAACCGTAACTCATAGGACCAGAACTAAAGCGTTTAACAATTTCGTATTCTGATTCTACTTCATCAATATCTATTCCACCATTTTCACAGAACTTAAAATCGAGCAAACTTCTTAAGTGACTTGTTTGTTCATCGTTTACAATGTTTGCATATTGTGTGTATAGATCGTAGTTTCCTGTTCGTACAGCTTGTTGCAACAAACTAATTGTTTGAGGATTATATAAGTGTTCTTCTTTTGCACTTCTTGATTTATGATATCCACCACTTTCAAGCTCATATGCAATATCTAAGTGAAGAGGATCATATGCATCTCTATGATGAGCTACTACATCGTCTTCCATATCACTTAAGTCAATACCGCCAACTTTACTTGCAGTACCGGTAAAATATTTTTCAATAACCTTGTCATCTATACCAATTGCTTCAAATATTTGGCTTCCTTGGTAACTTTGAATGGTTGAAACACCCATTTTAGATGCAATTTTTACAATCCCGTCCAATATAGCCTTATTATAGTCTTCAACTGCAACATAATAATCTTTATTTAGTAAACCATCTTCAATAAGTTTTTCAATTGTTTTATGAGCAAGGTATGGATTTACCGCACAAGCACCGTAGCCAAGGAGTGTTGCAAAGTCATGTACATCTTTTGGCTCACCACTTTCAAGAATAAGCGCCAAAGCAGTACTTTTTCTTGTTCTAACCAAGTATTTAGAAACGGCAGAAACTGCGAGTAAGCTCGGAATAGCAACATGAAGCTCATCAACTTTCCTGTCAGAAAGAACGACAATGGTAGCCCCTTCTTTATAAGCTTTATCAACTTCAACAAATACGTTTTCTAATGCTTGTTCTAATCCTGCATTTTGATAGTATGCAATAGATACAGTTACAACTTTAAAGCCTTCTTTGTTCATGTGCTTAATTTTAATAAGGTCAGTCTCTGATAGTATAGGATTTTTGACACGAAGAACACGGCAGTTTTCACCCTTTTCTTCTAGTAGGTTTCCGCGTTTTCCAATATATACACTTGTATCTGTTACAACCTTTTCTCGGATGGCATCGATTGGAGGGTTTGTAACTTGTGCAAAGCGTTGTTTAAAGTAATTAAAAAGTGGCGGATGATTTTTACTCAATGGTGCAAGCGGTGTATCGTCTCCCATTGCGCCAGTTGCTTCAACACCAGTTTTTGCCATTGCCAAAATAGTACTTGTAACATCTTCATATTTATATCCAAATGCTTTTTGAAGGCGAACAAGATCTACCTCAGAGTAAACAAGAGATTTTTCGTTCGGAATTTTTAAATCTTTTAAGTGAACGAGGTTTTTATCGAGCCATTCACCATATGGACTTTTTGAGGCATACGTTTCTTTTAGCTCATCATCATCAATTACCTCACCTTTAATGGTATCTACAAGGAGCATTTTTCCCGGGCGAAGGCGATTTTTTTCTAAAACCCTTTCCTCGGGAATGTCTAAAACCCCTACTTCACTCGATAAAATCATTTTTCCATCTTTAGTGATGTAATAACGACTTGGTCTAAGGCCGTTTCTGTCTAAAACAGCACCCATTACATCGCCATCAGTAAAGAGAATAGCGGCAGGACCATCCCAAGGTTCTAACATTGTTGCGTAATATTGATAAAAATCTCTCTTTTTTCGAGACATTGTTTCGTCATTGGCCCAAGGCTCAGGAATAGTAGCCATAACAGCCTTTGGCAAATCCATTCCGTTCATAATCATAAACTCTAAAGCATTATCTAAGCGAGCACTGTCACTTCCTGCTTCATCAATGATTGGGAAAACTTTTTTTAAGGTCTCTTTATCAAGATGCTTGCTTGAAATAGTTTCTTCCCTAGAAAGCATAAGGTCTGCATTACCTTGAATGGTGTTAATTTCGCCATTATGTAGAATAACTCTGTTTGGGTGAGCCCTTCTCCATGTTGGTGTTGTGTTTGTTGAAAATCGGCTGTGCACCATGCCAATTGCAGATTCATAGCCTTCGTTTGCAAGGTCTTTATAAAAAAGTGGTAATTGATCTACTAAGAACATACCCTTGTATACAATTGTTCTACTTGAGAAACTACATACATAGGTGTCGCCTCTTTGTGATTGTTCAAAAACACGGCGAATAATGTAGAGTTTTCTGTCAAATTCAATTCCTGCACTCAGATTTTCAGGACGAGCTAAAAATGCTTGGTAAATTGATGGCATACAATCGCGCGCTGTTTTTCCCAAAACATTTGCAATAACCGGTACTTCTCTCCATCCTAAAAACTTCACGCCTTCTGTTTTTGCAATGCGCTCAAGCGTTTTCATTTCTTGACTTCTAACTATTGCATCTTGAGAAAAGAAAAACATACCCACACCGTAGTCTCGCTCGTTTCCAATTTCAAAATCGCATTCTTTAGAAAAAAACGAATGGCAAATTTGAAGCATAATACCAACACCATCTCCAGTTTCACCCGCTGCGTCTTTACCTGCTCTATGTTCAAGATTTGCAACAATGTGCAATGCATCAATTACTGTTTGATGGGATTTTTTTCCCTTAATATCTACAACAGCCCCGATACCACAGTTATCGTGTTCAAATTTAGGGTCATATAAACCCTGTGGGCTTGTTGATTCTGTAAAGTTCGCCATTTTTGCCATACTATTCTCCTAAAAACCTTGCGTTAGCAACGTGCCATGGACTCGTTATTCCCACTTGCTTCACTACATAGAGCAGGGAGCATTGCGAGCTATGGCACGAATTACAAAACATTCAAAGAATGTTTTGTAAATGAAAAACGACAAGGAGGTTGTTTTTCATTATTTCTCCATTGAAA
>CAYJOZ010000203.1:0-3431 GCA_964371925.1 uncultured Treponemataceae bacterium
GTTACGGACACCTGGAATGTGCTAAACTCCTTATTGCTGCAGGGGCTGAAGTTGACCCAGTTCATCCAAAAGGTGGTGGGACACCTTTACAGGCCGCTGCTTGGGAAGGTCACCCAGAAGAAGTACAATTTCTTTTAGATAGTGGTGCGAATGTTAATACCATTGATAAAGAAGGTAGAACTGCTTTACATGCAGCGGTATCAAAAGGGAATATCTATGTAGTACAAATATTATTGAATAATGGAGCTGATATAAGCATCAAAAATAATAAAGGTAAAACAGCTCTTGATTGGGCACACAGTGCGGGATATATTGAGATTATTGAATTGTTTGAAGGAGCTACCGTGCGATACTGACAAAGCTCTAAGTTCTTGAACAATCAACAAGAAATGCATCATTTCGAGATGTGCGTGGAGAAAGCCCTTGTAAAAGTGACCTCTCGACTACGATCGAGGTGATGGAGCTTTAATATCTGTTCCTTCGATAGTCCTCCAAATCTTATCATTCTTCTTCAATTACATATCGTTGGCCTTCCATAAGCTTAGTTTGAAAATCACTTTCTTGTAGGGGTTTTTCAAAAAAATATCCTTGAACTGTGTCACAGCCCAAATCTTTAAGCCACAATGCTTGTTCTGCATTTTCTACACCTTCTGCAACTACTTGCATGTGAAGGTTTTGAATCATAGTAATTATGTTTTGTAATACAGTAGAACCATTTTCACTGTCTTCAATGTGGTCAACAAAAACTTTATCTAGTTTAATGGTATCAAGATTTATAATTGAGAGACGACCCAAATTTGAAACTCCTGTTCCAAAGTCATCAAGCGAAACAGAGAACCCTGCTTTTTTTAGCTGCTTTGTGCGTTTTGTTATAACCTCATCTGAATACGTAATAGCACTTTCTGTTAATTCTAACTCTATTTCTTTAGGTTTAACATTGTGACGCTTTGCAATGCAAACAAGACTATCAACAAGGCTATCTTTTTCAAATGATAAGGCTGAAACATTTACAGAAATTGTGGGAATATCGATGCTTGCACGATTGTTTTGAATAAACTCACAAACAGCTTCAAATACATACAGGTCAAGTTTTGCAATAAATCCATTAGATTCAAAAAGTGGAATAAAGTCACCTGGAAAAATAGTTGCTCCATCACTAGGCTCCCAGCGAACAAGGGCTTCTGCTCCCTTGATCGTGAGAGAATTTAGGCACACCTTTGGCTGATATACAATCTTAAACTCTTTTTCACAAATTGCCTGATTCATTTTGTTTACGACCTTATATTGTAAGTCGTAGCCTTTTTTCATGTCTGTGCTAAAGGTATTGTATACAATGCCATGGGTATTTCTTGCTTGCATTCGAGATAAAAAAGAGTAGTTCATAATTAGAGCTATGGGCTGTGTTGTATCGGTTATAAGGTGAACCCCAATAGACATACTTATGTTATAGTTTTTCCCCAAAACTGATTTAATGGCGGGTATAACATGTTTTCCTATTATGCTTTGTATTTTTCCTCCTGCATTTGTTCGTCTAAAAAGATAAAAGATATCACTCGATTCTCTGCAGATTAATGCTTCCGTTTCCTTTAAAGCATTAGTTAAAGAATTGGCAATACCTCGTATAATTAAATTGGCATCTTCAAGTCCATAGGCTGCATTAATCATAGAAAATGAATCAATTTCAAACGAAATCATTTCATATTCATCATCTTTTGCCTTTTTTAATATTTCACTGGCCAGTTCAGTAAAGCGTGTGCTCGATAATAAACCTGTGGTACTATCATGATATAAGGATTTTAGAACAGCCTTTCGTTTATCATTTTGAAGATACACAATGCTTCCAAAGAAAAAAGCTAACAGCAAAATAAGGCCAAATACTACTAGTATCCTATAATCCATAAAAAAATCTGATAAACTATAAGAAGGTAAAAAGTTAGCATATTGATTTAAAACAATATTCTCTAATTTTTCATTTTCTAAGTGTGCGAAAAGTACATTAAATATAGGTACATAGTCGCTTTGTAGGTCATTTGAAATAAAAAACCTAAACGGTATTGTAAGACCGGTAGGAGATATCGAATGTTCAAATGTTGTTAAATCTCTTTCAATATACTCAGCTCCTGCATCACTAAATAACACATTGTCAATAGAGCCCGTTTTAAATGACTCTACCAGTTCATAAAAATTATTGAAAAACCGAATTTCTGCTTTTGGGTATGCCCTATAAATTTCATTGTCTTCAATATAATTCATCATTCCCAAAACATTTGTACTATTTTGGTCGAAATAAGATTCAGAATGAGACAGAAGATACATTGGCGATTCATAAAATGAGTTTGTAGGCTCATAAAATTGTAAATCATATTCTTTTGTTCCTAAGTGCGATAAAAGTATATCAAAGTTCTCATGGGTGCCTCGAGAACCAATACTGTAGGCAGCATACTCAATCGAAAATCCATATTCAATTGCAAGACTATTGAGTACATCAATATAAATGCCATCAGGTTCTCCTTGGTCATTAACAAATTGATATGGTTCATGATGTTCTACAAAGCCAACCGAGAAACTGTTTCCTTGTAAGAGATGTGCTTCTTCTTTTGTAAGATAACGCTTTGTGATGAGGCTTTCTTCTCCAAGATATTTAGAACGAATATCATAGTAAAGGCTTCCATCAACTGAAAGAGATTTGAGGTAAGCTTCGTCTAGCTGCTTTGCAAGTTCCGTATTTCCCTTCGATGTTACCATGAATACATGTTTCATCCCGAATGAAAGCACAACATTAAAATCTTTTGAAATACTTTCTTCAGTTATTGCATTTTCACTTAAAAGTAAATAAAAATCGGCATCTTGCAAGTGAATGGTACCAGGCTCTGCATATAAAAAATCAACAGACATACCTCTTGCTTCTAGCCGATCTGTAAGCATTTCATTTGCAATGTTTCCACGATAGGTAGCAACTGTTTTTCCGCTAATCGCCTCTACATCATCGTAATAGACTTCACTTTCTTTTTTTGCTGCCAAAATAAGACTTGTTTCAGCAAGCGGGTTAGAAAAATAGGTAACTTCTTGTTCTCGCTCTCTAAGCTTAATTACAGGCCCGTATACATCAATATCCCCATTATTGAGTGCATCAATAGGCATCAAAGAATCTACTTCAATGTATTCAAAATGGAAGTTGCTCGTATCTTCCATTCTTTGAAAAAAGTCAACACCATAACCCTTTTGAGCTATGGAACTCAGGTCTTTTACAAAACCAAATCCCGGAAAATATCCCACCTTTATTACCGTTTTTTGGTTTTCAGCCGGTAGGTTTGCACTTAGTAAACAAAGCAAACACACTATAACAATGTGCCTTGCTTTGAATGGATCTTTTACAAACATAGAATCCTCCAAAAACTAAAATGGTATATGCTTTTAGCCTGCCTCTTCCT
>CAYJOZ010000204.1:0-601 GCA_964371925.1 uncultured Treponemataceae bacterium
GTTTTAGGGAAGAAAAAACCGTGCTTCGCAATTAAGGGTTTTGTCTTCCCTAATAGAACGTTTTATTAGAAAATAAAGAATTTATGAGTCTAAAACGACTGTTAAGGTAAATATAATTTTTAAAATAAAAGTAGATTTGTAAGTTTGAATCATAAACGCTAAGTTTATGAGACAGACATTAGGAGGAGCTAAATGAATATTTTTTATCACAGGCACGATGATTCAGATGGGTTTTCCCATGATGACCATGACCATCATCATGAGGGTGATTCATGTTGTGCTGGCGAAGTTATACTTGAAGAAGATTCTTGTGGGTGTTGTAGTACAAAGCAAAAGAAGAAAGTTCTCAAAAATGAAAACTCTTTTTTTGCAAAATACTATGAAGCAATTACGGTAGCAATAAAGCTTGTGCTTATGGCAATAGCATACTTAGCTGTTGGTGAAATTGTACAGAGATATGGACATGAGGCTGCAGGTTTAATTCACGACCATTCGTATGAAGAATTTAGTTTCGAAACAATCCATATAGGAAGTTTTGATCTTCCGATTGTGTTCTTGTATCTAATACCTTATTTAATAATTGGATACGATATTCTTTGGC
>CAYJOZ010000204.1:611-3424 GCA_964371925.1 uncultured Treponemataceae bacterium
AAATTATTACTGTGATGCCTGGTGAAAAAATTCCTCTTGATGGTGTTTTAATCGAAGGTGAAAGTTCTCTTGACACATCTGCTCTTACTGGCGAAGCTTTTCCTCGTTTGGTTAAGATAGGAGATGAGATTTTAAGTGGTTGTGTTAACCAAACAGGTGTTCTTAAAATAGAAGTCACTAAGCCTTTTGGAGAGTCAACAGTTTCAAAAATCTTAAAACTTGTGCAACATGCTTCAGCAAAAAAAGCTCATGTTGAACGCTTTATAACTCGGTTTGCAAAGTATTATACTCCGGTAGTAGTTATTGGGGCTGTTCTATTAGCGGTTTTCCCTCCTCTTGTTTTGGGTGCAGTTTGGATGGAGTGGATTCAAAGAGCTCTTATTCTTTTAGTAATATCATGTCCGTGTGCTTTGGTTATTTCTGTTCCTCTTGGTTTTTTTGCAGGAATAGGTGCGTCATCTAAGCATGGAATTCTGATAAAAGGTGGAAACTATTTAGAAGCTCTTTCACGTTTAGAAAAAGCGGTATTTGATAAAACAGGTACCCTTACTCGTGGTATTTTTACCGTTGTGGGTGTGCATGTTGTGCCAAACGGCTGCGACTCAAGTGATACAAAAAAACAAGAGGAACTATTAGAGCTTACTGCCTTGGCAGAAAGGTATTCAAATCACCCAATAAGCCTTTCTATAAAAAATGAATACTTTGAAAAAACACACTCAAATGTTTTAGATTCAAAGTTTGAAAATCGCGTTAAAGATGTTGAAGAGAAAGCGGGTAATGGAGTGCTAGCAACAGTAGATGGTAAAAAAATTGCTGTTGGCAATACACGATTTATGGATGCACTTGGCATAACTTGGGATTCTTGCAGTGAATTTGGAACCATTATTCATGTTGCAATAGATGGAGAATATGCAGGCCATATTATTATAGCTGATGAAGCAAAGCCAGAATCAAAACTTGCGCTTGAAGGCCTAAAAAAACTTGGAGTAAAAGATGTTTCAATGCTTACGGGCGATTCAAAAGCAACAGGCGAACATATTGGAAAAGAATTAGGAATAGATCATGTGTATGCAGAGCTTTTACCGCAAGACAAGGTTACTCACGTTGAAGCAATGCTAGAGGAACTAAAAAAGCAAGGGAAAAAACGTGGAGCGCTATCCTTTGTTGGAGATGGTATAAATGATGCCCCAGTTCTTGCTCTTGCAGATATAGGGATTGCTATGGGCGCCCTTGGAAGCGATGCCGCAATTGAAGCAAGTGACATTGTTCTTATGGATGATAACCCAGCGAAGCTAACACTAGCAGTAAAAATTGCAAGAAGAACCCTGTCTATTGTAATGCAAAACATAGTTCTTGCACTTGGAATAAAAGGTGCTGTTATGATATTAGGAGCTATGGGGGTTGCAAATATGTGGATGGCAATTTTTGCAGACACAGGAGTTGCACTTCTTGCAGTGCTTAATTCA
Source organism: uncultured Treponemataceae bacterium (assembly GCA_964371925.1). Taxonomy (GTDB): domain Bacteria; phylum Spirochaetota; class Spirochaetia; order Treponematales; family Treponemataceae; genus CAYJFX01. Next base: position 2,078 of record CAYJOZ010000204.1, read on the forward strand.
ATGCGCGCTTTACAAGTGAAAAAGTAGTTGAAAAAATTGCACGTTTATTGTGAGTCATCAATGGTAGCATTGATGACTTTTTTTTATTAGATAGCTTATAATCTTACAACAGACTTATTTAACAATATTAAAAAAAATGCTATAATCAGTCTTATGAAGAATACTAGAATAGAAGATATTAAATATGTTATAAAAGGGCTTTTAGACGTTTTTTTTGTTTTTTTTAAGATTGGCTCAGTGACTTTTGGTGGTGGGTATGCAATGCTCCCGCTATTAGAAGAAGAACTTTCAATAAAACGAAAATGGGCAAAAAAAGAAGATCTGTTAGATTATTTTGCAATAGGGCAAACAACTCCAGGAATTATTGCGGTAAATGTAGCAACCTTTGTTGGATATAAACGACATGGAATTATTGGCGGTATTTTCGGTACCCTTGGAATGGTTGCTCCCTCCATAGTTATTATAACCATTATTGCGGCTTTTTTGTCAAATTATACGGATAACGAAATAGTTAAAAAAGCTTTAACAGGAATCAACATAGCGGTTGCAGCGTTATTAACTAAAGTATCATTTACGTTTGCAAAAAACTCAATAAAGAAAGTATTCCAAGGAATTGTTGCTAGTGTTGCCTTTGTTTGTGTGTTAATGTTTGATATTCCGACTTATATAGTAATGCTAAGTGCTTTTGCAATCGGTTTTATTATTTATACTCGAAACAATTTGAAGAATCGTAAAAATAATATAAAAGGAGATTTAGCATGACATTGTTTGAACTTTTTATACTCTTCTTTTATATTGGACTATTCACTATTGGAGGCGGACAAGTTGCCATTACTCTTATGTATCAAGAGTTGGTTGGTAGAGGATTGGTTAGTGCTGAACTTTTTTATAATATGTTAGCAGTATCAGAATCAACGCCCGGACCGATTGGTATTAATATGGCTACTTATTTGGGATATGAAATGCATGGACTTTGGGGAGGTATCCTTACAACAGCTGGAACCGTACTCCCTTCCTTAATAGTAATTGTAATAATTGCACGCTACTTTGGCGCTATCCAAGAAAAGCCATTGGTAAAAACTCTTTTCAGTGTTTTACGCCCAACTGCAACAGGACTTGTTTGGGTTGCAGCCTGTAATGTAATGTTAATATCGGTTGTAATTTTGCCAGTTTCTGGGGAATTTTCTTTTGGGCACGTATTCGATTTACCTAGATTTCTTGCGTATGCTGTAATGCTAGTTCTACTTTTAAGAACAAAAATACCTATAATAGCATATATAGTCATGGGTGCTGTTTTTGGAATCTTTGCTTTGTAATGCGTATATAAAAAGGCGTATATAAAAAGGT
>CAYJOZ010000205.1:0-3390 GCA_964371925.1 uncultured Treponemataceae bacterium
CTGTTTCTGCAGATGGAAACTTTTTAGAAGAACTACAAATTAAGTATTATGGAACCAAAAACTTATCAAGGCGATCGCTAACTCAAAGCGAATTAGACCTTTTAAGAAGTAAAACCTTAGTATGCGGGTATATTGATCATCATCAACCTATCCAATTTACAAATGAAAATGGTGAAGCCGATGGTATAAGCGTAGATATCATGAATATGCTTGCAAAGAAGTATGGCTTTACTATTGAATATGTTCCCTACAATCATAATATGCCAAATAGCTCTCATGAAAACTTTGACATGCTTATTTCTGCAACGGGTAATCGTGAGCATGAAATGAGCCACTATACGCCTACAGAGGCATTTATGAACTTGCCCTTAATGCTTTTTACTGGCACAAATAATATTGAGCAAATTCTTTCAGAGAATTACCACAGTGCCCTGGGAATGTTAAATTATATCACCATAGATTACCATGATGTAGAAGGAAGATACCCAAGTAATACATTAAAATCTTTTGATTTGTTTGAAAGTCTTTTTGATGGATATATTGCAGGAGATGTAGAGGGGATTCTTGCAACAGAAAATGGAGTTGAATTTGCACAAGCTGTACTGGGAGATGAAAAACATCTAATTCAGAGTACAGGTCTAACTCTTCCTCTAAGAGTCTTTTTTTCAAGCAAATCGGAATATCTTACAGAGTATCTTGGTGCTTTTAACATAATGTTTGAGCATATAGAGCAAACTACTCTTGATGAAATTGTTTCTATGCAGTCTGTAAGATTTTTGCCAGAATACTCAGCAATTAGCTTTATCAAAGAATATCTTGTATTGCTTATTACAATTATACTTTCAATACTGCTTGTTATAATTTGTATCATTTTTTATCAACAGAATAAACGAAAAAAAGCAGTACTGGAAATAATTAATTATGATAATTTGACAGGTTTAATCTCACTATACAAGTTTTCCGAAAAGGCGAAACTTGTTTTGCAAACTGCAAAACCTGATGAATACGAAGTTTTTGTGTTTGATATTGATAGCTTCCGTACAATAAACTCTATTTACAGCAAAAATAAGGGTGACTTAGTTATTAATGCTGTAGCAGCTTCACTTAAAGAAGCATGTAGCGGAACCAGTGCTTTAATAAGTAGGGTTATTGCAGATCAATTTGTTATACTGCATAAAGTGGGTGAAGGAAATAGCATTACCATAATCTGCGAACATTATGTCAGTACTGCTATCAAATCTGTAATGGGAGAAAAATATAATTTTAGTTTATCTGTTGGGATATGCCCTATACGTGATACAACTTTAGCAATTGATACTTTTATTGATCATGCTATTGCTGCCCACTCAAAAGGGAAAAACAAATATACAATTACCTATATTACATATGATGCCGAAATTGAAAAAGAGCTACAATTAAAAACGAGCATAGTTCATCGAATGAAAGATGCATTACTCAACAATGAGTTTAAAGTTTTTTATCAACCAAAAATCACTTTTAATGCTTTCAAAGTAGGGGGTGCTGAAGCTTTGGTGAGGTGGTTTGACATAGATAATACTATGGTTAGTACTCCGGATGTGTTTATTGGGATATTTGAATCAAACGGATTTGTGGTAAATTTAGATTTGCATGTTTTTGAAGAAGTATGTAAATTTATTGTGCAAAATGGCAGTGAGCTTAATATACCACTTATTTCTGTAAATGTATCTACGGTGACGTTATATGATGATCGATTTCCAACCGCATATTTTGATATTATGAAAAAGTACAATGTTGATGCAAAAAAAATAGAAATTGAAATTACAGAAAGTGCTATAACTTTGGACCAAAAGGTGTTAATTGAAAAAGCGAAACAAGTACGTGATTTTGGGCTCTTCTTATCAATTGATGATTTTGGTGCGGGCGAATCATCATTAAATAGATTAAATTCGATAGTCGCAGACACAATAAAGCTAGACAAAGCATTCCTTGATTATAATCTTACTGAAGAAAGAGGTTCTATTGTTGTTGATACGGTAATAAAAATGGCAAAGCAGCTAAATATGAAGGTTGTATGTGAAGGCGTTGAAACGCTTGAACAAGTGAAATGGCTAAAAAGCTTAAACTGTGATTATGCCCAAGGGTATTTCTTTGAAAGGCCTATGAAAACAGAAGATTTTAAAGACTTATTGCGTTCAAATAAAACGTATGGGATTGAATAAGTGTAAAAGCTTCGCCCCCGAAAGTCTTGGCTGCGAAGCTTTTATTCACTTATGCGTCTTGCTTTGTGTCTGCTATTTGAATTTCTCGCAAGTTTACACCTTGTGGAAGTTCGTATGCAAACTTAATAGTTTTTGCAACATCTTCTGCAGTAATGCTTCCAACACTTAGAGCGTGTTTCCAAAGAACAAATTGAAATGTGTTTTGCTGCAAAACAGTCAACAAACTGGACTACTCAATTTGATTAATATGTGCTATACTAGCTTGTTAGGAGACTACCCATGACAAACGACATGAAATTATATTACGATTATACTGTTTCGCCACTTGGGCAGGTTTTTTATAAAACTGTATGGAGACAATTAGAAACTATAAAAGATAAAAAGGTACTAGACTTTGGAAGTGGGTTTGGCTTTACATCTAACTTTATTGCAAAGAACAATGATGTGATTGCTGTTGAGCCTAACACTGATATGATAGAAGTATGCAAAAATGATACCATCTTTACTCAAGTTACAGGCGACTTAGAAGTTGTAAAATCAATGAAAAATGAATCATTTGATGTTGTAGTTTGTCATCTTGTGTTTGAATTTGTTGAAAGTCCAAAAGAAATCTTAAGTGAGTTAGTTCGTGTTTTAAAAAAAGATGGAACTATTTCTATTGTTCGGCATAACAGAGAAGGGAGAATCATTCAGTCTGTTGTGCAGGATTATGACTTACTAGAAACAAAAAAACTTCTGCAAGGTAATCCTTCATATTCTAGTGCATTTGGAAATATTAATTATTACAAAAATGACACGTTGCTAGAGTGGTCAAATAATGCTCTCCAAATAGAAAAAGTTCATGGAGTTAGAGCCCTTGCGAGTTTACATAATGCAGATGTTCAATCAAAAGAGAACTGGGTAGAAGACATGCTTGAAGCAGAATGGGAACTTTTACAGCATCAAGCATTTATTGATATTGCATATTTTAACCATTTGATATTAAAGAAGGTGCTCTAGTTTGCTACAACCGTAATATTCATAGGAACATCATATACTTAACCGAAAAATTTTCCAAAAAATCCTGGCTTTTTACATATGTTTTTACGCTCAATGTCTACAACACTTGCGCTCATTGGAAGTTTGTCTAAAAATTTATCTGCACCATATTTTATTTTATAGTTCATTTCTTCATCATATAATGGAATAA
>CAYJOZ010000206.1:0-3368 GCA_964371925.1 uncultured Treponemataceae bacterium
TCAGTTTTAACTGCAGTGTTTGTAGAATCTAAATAGAGCGTTTCTTCAATAAAATCTTTATGTTGCATTTTTATTGGTAAGTATACTTCTTTTTTTGTTGCCTATTTAAATTATAAGCTAATGTTACAGAAAAATCACCGCTCTCATACCATGACGATAAAGGAACTATAGCAGAATATACGCTTGCGCTAACCTCATACAAGTCAACAGAAATGAGATCTTTAGTAACACCTGATGCATATAATGTTGCATCTGCACTAAATGAATCAAATGGAGTATCAAGAATCACCTTTATAACAATAGCATCTCCTGGATACACTTCTTTTGTATAGAAAATATCAAGTTCGTCATTAGCAAAGGCGCTGTGACTTATAATTAATAGTAGTGCTAATACTAGCGTGAGTATTTTTGTTGTTTTCATGTTCCTCTTCCTTTTTAATATGTATTGCGTTATGCTTCGCTTTTTATACAATCCTTAAGTATCAATTGCTGTGTAACAGAACCATTAAATACATTTTGATCCATCGAAAAAACAATATCGACAAGGTCGCCTACGGCAAAATCTCTATTTAAACGTTCTGCTTCAGACCAAAAAAGCGCAGGCCATTTATGCTTACCACAATCAAGGGTAAGCTTTAAATGTAACCGTTCACCTTTTCCCATAACATTTGCATCAACTATTTTTACCTTTTTGCATAACAATGCTAAAGGGGCATTTTCTTGTCCAAATGGTTCAAATCGCTCTAAAATTGCCTTTGTTTCGGGTGTCATAAATGTATGAGGAAGCTCTGCGTCAATTGTTATTTTTTCCTCAAGTTCCGTATTTATAGTAATATTATCTGTGTATGCATCAAACCTTGCTAATACTTCATCTACATTGCCTTTTGTGAAGCTAAAGCCTGCCGCAAAATCATGTCCCCCATAATTTGTAAAAAGATCTGAAGCAGAGTGGAGAATCCCAAGTACCTCAACACCGCAAGATGATCGTACGGATCCAACAGCACTGTTTTCATCAACAAAGGTGATAACAATTGCAGGCACCTTATGTTGCTTTGCAAGTTTGTTTGCAACTAAGCCTGTTACACCTGAGTGGATTCTCTCATCTGCAACAACAACAAGCTTGTTCTTGTATTGCTCTAAACTTTTATATGCCTTGTCTTCAGTAATTTTTAACGCGTCTGCCTCTAATTCTTTTCGTTGGACATTTAAATCAATGATTTGTTGTGCAAATGCATTTCGAGAAGAAGCATCTTTTTCTGTAAAAAGTTTTACTGCAATATCGGGTTTTCCAAGTCTTCCAGCTGCATTTAGAACCGGATTCACGTTCCAGGAAAGTGTTGTAGCAGTGATTGGCTTTGCGAGTAAATCAAGCCTTTGAAAAAGTTCTTGCAAGCCCTGTCTTAGTTTGCCACTGTTTATTGCAGCTAAACCTTGTTTTACAAGAATTCTGTTTTCATTTTTTAAAGGCATTATATCTGCTAATGTTGAAAGAGCTACAAGTTGTAAGTCTAAAGAATCTTGTTCGGCATCTTTTTTGTTTGCATTTTGCTTGCTTGCAAAGGTTACAAAAAGGTTAAAAAATGCATCAAGCTCATCAGATGGTGACTCACTGTATTTAGCTATTTTTGACATTGCTTTTAGCCGTAATAAACTTGCACTAGCTAACGACGGCATTGCCTTTGATATTTCGCCACGAACATCAAGCATATTTATAAGGTCACCACGCCCAAAAATTTTTTCTAACTGGCGCACCTGTAATGGCTCATCCCAGCACAATATTTGCTGCCCTTGTAAAAAACTAGGGAGGCGTGTTTGGTTTATGCTGAGCATATCTGGTATTATTGTTTCGGTAATTCTGTCAATTTCTACCAGGTTGACCATTTTTAATGCTTCAATCACATATGCTTCATTAACTGGACGAATATTTAGTAAGCATATTTGCTGTTTATATAATTCAAACTCAGAGAATCGTAATGCACTTACCAATTTATATGCAACGGCGCATCCACTGATTTCTCGAAATGGATAACCAGAATCTGCATCTTTTGGGTCGATAATTATTGCAGGTGATGGCATTTCGTCTGGCGGTGTGTGGTGATCAACAATAATCACATCTATCCCTAGAGATGCTGCGTGCATAACCTCTTGGTTATTTGATATTCCGCAGTCTACGGTTATAATTAGAGATCCATAGTTTTTTGAAAACTCATCTATAGCTTCTATTGTTAGTCCATATGGGTCATCACCACAGGGAACCTTCCATGTCACTTCCATTCCCATCTGTTCTAAATAATTAAAGAGTAGGGTTGTAGCTGTTATACCATCTACATCAGAATCTCCGAAAATAAGGACACGCTCTCCCTCATCTTTTGCTTGCTTGATTCTGTCTACAGCATCTTCCATGTTGTTAAACAAAAAGGGATTATGTAAATATCTTTTATCGTCTTCCATGTAGTAGAGAATATCTTGTCCATCAGTTATTCCTCGACGCAAAAATATTGCAGCGGTGAGAGAGTCACAATCGTATCGGTCGACTAAGTCCTTTACCGATTCTGGTGCAACGGTTTTCTTAATCCATTTACTCATAAAATTCCTCTTCCTGCATCCAAAGTTTTTAACTTAGATTGCACTGTGTTTTGTATTAAATAATATAATAAATCATGTAGTTCTTGAACACTTTGCTTTGAAAGGGTTAAAGAACGCACCTCTTTTGGTTGTAAGTTTGTAATTGATTGAAGGTAGTGTGAGCTTTCTGCACTTAAAAAAAAGTCACCTATAATACTTTCTTTATGCGCGGAATGAGAACAGTCATTGCACATAAAAATATGGTCTCCAACTGAATACCATGATACCATATTTTCGCCACAATGCATACACCTAGAAACATCGCTTTGTAAACCTAAGTGCTCTAAGAACCTCCATAAAAAACGGAGTGTTCCTAGGCGAGACTGTTCTTCATTTGATATATCTAGTCCATCTAAAAACCCATTTATCATTGTGTAAAGATCTGTTGCATCTTCAAAATGATTAACATCTACGACATGAGTTGCAAAGCCATGTGTTTTAATTACAAGTTCTGCTGCTAGACTTGCAGCATAGGTTTTATATAAATTATTGCGTATTTCGCTTCTATATTTTTTGGGGTCAAAGTCTGTAACTTTAATTGATTGTTTAACTGAATCAATATAGAGCCACATGGTACCAGCGTGGTAAGGGGAAACACTAGAGCGAAGTTTCCCTTTTCTTCCACCATAAACTACGGCTGTAAGAATTCCTCTTTCGGGCGTGAGAATGGTAGCTAATCTATTATGTTCGCCCATAGGCTTTGTGCTCAGCACTAAAGCATCGAGGGATGTATTACGATTCAT
>CAYJOZ010000207.1:0-3350 GCA_964371925.1 uncultured Treponemataceae bacterium
TATGCAGACAGCTCTTAACTTAGAGCTTGAAGAAAAAAAAGAACAACATGCAAATATTGACTTTAAGATGGTCGCTTTCTCTCTTGGTGGAAAGGATTATGCAATTGACATTTTGCGGGTAAAAGAAATCGCAAAGGCAGATAGATTCACCTATGTGCCAAATACATCTCCGTTTGTTGTTGGTGTATATAATCTTCGTGGTGAAATTATTCCAATTATCGACTTGCGAATCTTTTTTAATGTAGAAACCGAAAATACTTTTAATCCTTCAGATTTACAAAATATGATTATAGTTTCTATTGGTGAACAAAAGTATGGTACTATTGTTGATAAGATAGAGAGAGTTGCTGGAATCCAAAAGTCTTCAATTCAACCTCCGCATCCACTTTTTGGAGACATAAATATTAAGTACATTTACGGAATTGTAGAACATGATAGTAGAATGTACATATTATTGGATGTTGCTAGAATATTTGGTGTCGATGGGGCAGATTACTTTGAACAAAAAGAAATAAAAGTTGTAGAGACTGTGAAAGAGCCTGTAGCAAAAATTTCTGAGCCGCCTCGCGCTAGAATGGATGAAATTTTATCTGGAACTAATTCTAGACAGCCAGTTCAATCAAACCCAGTGCACGTATCGACTCCTCCAGCTGCACCAGCAATATCTGCAGCCCCTGTAGTTACACCTGCGCCGGTCATAACACCGCCACCTGTTGTTGCGCCTCAATCTGCTTTTGAAACAAAGGCCGCAGAGATTGCACTAGAACAAGAAGTTGCTTTTTCTCCTCCTCCAGTAGTAGAAAAGAGTGTAGCTTCTCAAGGGCAAGGATTAGATGTCGTAGAATACAATTTTGTCGTTGAGTCTTTAAAGAAATATCAAAATTTCCATGTATCATCCGTTAATAATACGTGGATTAAAAAACGATATACCGAATGGAAAGAAAAAAGAGGCGATGGAGCACCTATTAACGATGTGAATGATGCCATTGAGTTCTTAAAACCATTTTATTCAAAATATAACGGAGTTTTTTGGACAAAAGAATATGCTGATGCCATTTATGCTCTTTTACCAGATATCAACTCAAAACAAATACATGTTTGGAATCCCGGTTGTGGTGCAGGGTATGAAGCATACTCACTATCTTGCCTTTTGCATAAACGGTATCCTGATTCAAAGATTAAAATTTATGCACATGATACAGATTTAATTTTAATATCAGGGGCACCTATGCTTAGAATCCCTGAGGAAATAGTTGAAACCTGGTATGGCCCGTATTTATCTAAAACAGTATCAGGAGAGACAATATTTAATCCAGAAATTCGAGAGTCAATTCTATTTGAATATCATGACTGTACACATATGAATGTTGTACCAGTTGCAGACATTGTATTTACAAGAGATTTTCTATCATTTGTCAGTGAAAATAAACTTGAAGAAGTTATTCTTGATTTTTATGAAAAACTTAAAGATTCAGGAATAGTTATTTTGGGTGATCATGAGATATTGACAGATGATTCAAAATGGCTTGAAAAAATGTATGGAAATATAATAACATACAATAAATTATAAATGTATTAGGAGGTCAACTTGAGAGTAGAATACATTAATCCTTTCGTAGAAACGGCATATAGTATTTTAGCGGAAGTTTTAGGTGGAGAAGTTAAGCGAGAATCTCTTTACCTTAAATCTACTTCGCAACCTGTTATGGGAGTTGCTGCTATTGTAGGGCTTGCAGGTGATGTTGAAGGTCGAGTTCTATTCGACATGACAATGGAAACAGCTTTAAAAATAGCTTCAGCTATGAATATGGAAGAACTTCCTGTGTTTGATGAATTGGCAAAAGCCACTATAACCGAGTTGTCAAATATGATAACAGCACAAGCTGTTACAAAACTTCATGATTTAGGATTTAAATTTGATTTAACTCCTCCAACAATTCTAACTGGTGAAAAGATGGAAATATCTGACCATCAGGTTGAAGCCTTAATTGTACCTATGGTAACAGAACAAGGTAGAGTTGAAGTTAACGTTGCAATTAGAGAAAAGACTTAGGAGGAATAAGGAAAGATATGAAAACAAAACAAGATTTTCCTACAATTAATGATAGGTCAATGGAAGGAATCAAGGAAGATGGCTCAAAGTTTAGGGTTTTAGTTGTCGATGATTCAATTTTCGTTGCAAAGCAGCTTGGACAAATCCTTTCAAGTGAGGGATACGAAGTTGTAGCTACAGCAGGCGATGGACAAGAAGGTGTCGATAAGTACAAAGATCTCTATCCAAATATTGACTTAGTAACAATGTATATTACTATGCCAAAGATGGATGGTTTAACAGCGCTAGAACAAATTATGGCGTTCGATACTTCTGCGAATGTAGTTATGATTAGTGCGCTTGGAAAAGAAGAATTGGTAAAAAAATCTCTTCTTTTAGGTGCTAAGAACTATATTGTAAAACCTTTAGACAGAAAAAAAGTACTTGAAAGAATAGTTTCTGTATTGAAGTAGGCTCTCAAGCTATTTTATTATATCTACAATATCGTTTGGTATGTGTAACGCATCAAACGATATTTTGTAGTGTCCTTTTTTTTCTTTGATTACCCATTTTTCATCAGAGTTACACTCAGAAAGTATATGTTTTATTCTGTGTATATATGAGTACAGCGTGCTAGTATGGGCTTTGTTAGTACTACCCCATAGGTATACTGACATTTCTTCGAGTGAAATTGATTCATCTTCTTTATTTTTTAATAATTCATACAGCTTTTTTTCAGCAGGTCTGAGTTGTGATATAAAACGTTCATTTACATTGTCAATGCTCTTTTGGACATCTGTTATTACATTGATAATGTGGTTATTTATGTTTTCATTGAAATCTTTTTGTACAAATTCGGGCTTAAAATAAGTCGAATTGAAAAAAGCAATAGGAATATTTTTATTTAAAGCTCCAAGGCATGCACTTAAAACTGAAGTGTTTTCTTTATTATGTAAAAATGTCTCTTCGACAAACAATACATCAAGCTTATTATTTCGTGACTCTTTTTCTAGCATACACAAGTCATATGCTATCTTACACTGGCATTGTTCCTTTTGCAAAAAATATACAATTGCCCCTGTGTGATGACTTTTTTGACTTAAAAGCACGATATTCATACATCCTCCAAAGAAAAAACATAGAAGTATTATTTAGAACATACAGTTCTGCTCTTTAGTTTTTGCTACCACTTGACCATTTTGTAACAATATGGTATTTTTTTATACGTTGTTTTACAAATAAAAGGGCAATTAGCTCAGATGGTTAGAGTACTACCTTGACATGGTAGGGGTCACTGGTTCGATTCCAGTATTGCCCA
>CAYJOZ010000208.1:0-3334 GCA_964371925.1 uncultured Treponemataceae bacterium
GTTTTCTAACGCATCACAATTCTCAAACATATTACTCATATTAGTAACATTAGAAGTAATAAAATTATAACCAAAATTTATACTTTTCAGATTTGAAGGTACGTAAGGTAGAGCACCAGGATAAGATATATACGGATTGCTGAACATATTAAACATATTAGTCACTTTTGAAGTATTAAAACTACTAACATCTAATGTTGTGAGAGCATTACAACTAGCGAACATGCTACTCATATCAGTCACTTGTGATGTATCAAAACTACTAACATTTATAGTAGATAAACTTTTACATTCATTAAACATACTGCTCATAGTAGTAACTTTCGAAGTGTCAAAACTACTAAGATTTACAGAAACAAGACTTGAGCAAGAATAAAACATTTCCGACATATTTGTTACATATCCAGTATATAGGTTGTCAAGACCATCGATAGTAGTTAGGTTCGAATAAAACTGGCCACTACCCGGGCTACCAAACAATTTTGATAAGTTTGCTTCCGGAATAATTTTTGAGCCATCTGAAGGTCCTTTAATAATTACGGTTTCTATTGTTTTAACACTCCCAAAAACTTTAGTTACCTCTGCTAGTATAGCCGCTTTAATCCCAGTGCCAGCAGGATCTGGACTAACAGTGAGTGTAAGTCCGTCAGGACTTAACGAAGCAATCATCTTAGTGATATTTAGGTCTAGAGAACCAAAATTAAATTCCAACTTATTCTTTCCTTTAAAAACGATTATTCGTTTTGATTCACTACTTTTTGTCAAATGGCCATACTGCGTAAGTTCTATTCGTGCGTATACTGTTTCACCTACAATATACAGTGGCTCAAAACTGATAGTATCATTCAGATTCTCACCAATAGTCAAGCTCTTTTCTGCAAGCACCTCATCGTCTTCAGCATTATGAATAGTTACAATTGCTTTTATGCTGGTATCTACCTTTGAGCTAACCAGTCGTGGGGCATTTGAAACGCTTTGTGCCACTGCTACTTCTTCTTTATAAGAATCTACCATCTCTTGTGGTATTTTAAAGCTAATAATAACCGGCTTTTCATATTCGTTTTTCCATAATGAATCGCACGACAATATGGTAAAAATAGTCAATACACACACAACAACAAGATGTAATTTTTGTTTCATATCATTTCTCCTATAGATAATGTTTTATTAAAATTTGTAACATCACCTACAATATATTATAACTCGTCAAAAAACTATTCCATGTGCCAAATGGCACAATTGGAGGATATTTTTTAATCAATGTATACTGTAAAATCAATGTGTAATTAATTTTACGCATACATTGTAGATGATATAATTAAAAATTACATAACTCAATGTGCCGTTTGGCACATTGACTTATGATTTATATCTACTATAATTGCTACTACTACCTTTATAGTTTTAACAAACATCAACTTTCGTGGAGTTTACAAATGACAAAAAAAATTATGCCAATAATCTTACTGCAAATGATTATCACTGTAGCCTTGCATGCAGAAAAATTTGAGTTTTTATATACAACAGGCCATGAATACACCATACAATCAGTTGTTACACAAGAAATACATGTAAATAATGTTAAAAGCCACGATGCATTAATCACAAACGATATTGTAGTGAAAGAAATAGAAGCACAATCTGACGGAAGTGGTAAAATAGAAATGAGTTACAATACTCAAGAACTTGCAACATTTACCAGTGGTTTCACACAAAATTTTACCACTAACTACATTAGCACCCTTTCTCGTGACAAGTTTGGTAATTATCTTTTAGATGAAAATGCCTTTATGCCAGTAGTTAGAAATTTGCCAATATTCCCTGATAAAGATGTACAAATAGGAGACACATGGACAGCTCAAGGCGAAGAATTTCATGATTACAGAGCAAACTTTGGCATAGAAGAACCATTTCAGGTTCCTTTTAACGCACACTATGAATACATTGGAACAAAAACTATCAACGGTACAGTACTTCATGTCATCAATGTTTCATATGAAATAGCATACGAGTCACCTAAATCTGCACAGAAAGATGAAGATAGCCCGAAGTTTACAACTGTTAGCAGTGAACAAACACTCTATTGGAATAATGAAGACGGGTATTTAGATCATTACACAGAACAGTATGAAGTAGCCATAAAAACACAATTTGGATATGATATACACATTAATGGCAATACAGAATCAATTACAAGTGATTTTTTAACAAGAAAAGTTGACTTACTTTTAAGCGATGTGCTAAGGCAAATTGAAATCTTGGGAATAGAAAACATTAGTGCTCATATTTCCCCAGAAGGAATTACGCTTAGTCTTGAAAATATCCAATTTGAAGCTGAGTCTGCATTATTACCAAGGGCAGCAAGAACACAGTTAGAACAAGTAAAGCGCCTGTTAGAAACTTTGCCAAAGAACAACCTACTTGTCTCAGGACACACAGCCCTTGCAGGCTCAGAAGGTGGTAGACAAGAACTATCGGAACAAAGAGCCCAAGCGGTTGCAGATTATCTTGAAAGTATAGATGTAAGAAACAAAGACGAAATGAAAATTGTAGGTTTTGGAGCTACAGACCCGCTTGCACCAAATACAACAGAAGAAAATATGGCTAAAAACCGCCGCGTTGAAATCACCGTACTTAATAATTAATTACGAACTAGAGGCAACACACAGGTTGCCTCATTACGAAAAAAGTATGGGCTCGACCTATGTGTCGAGCCCAGCTTATTTAAGCGTCTTTTCTCTTTGAACTTTTTCTATACATTGAAACAGTTGCAGACATTGGCTCTCTTCTACCCTTCGGTTTTCCACCGCCATAAGAACTTGATTCACCAAATTTATTCTCTCTTGGTCGTCTGTCTCCATCACGGTCTCTATTTCTAGAATTAGAAAAGCTTCTTGAACGGCCTCTATCCCCTCTGTCTCTGTCTCTATTTCTATCGCGTCCACCGCCAAAACTTGAAGGGCGAGATTCATCTTTTGCATCCACGTGCATATGTGGCAGTGCTTTATCTTTTTTTGCCATATCTAAAACGGCTTTAGCTGCTTGTGAGGGCAAACTTATAAGTGAAAAACTTGATGCTACATCAATTCTATCTACCATTCGTTGCGGAATGTTTAAGAGATCTGAAAAATAAGCAGCGATTTCACGGGCATTAAAGCCATCTCTTCTACCAAGCCCAACATAAATACGCATTTGCTCGCCTGAAAAATTTCCAAACTTATTGTCTCTTCCACTTTTTTTACCATTTTGATTTGCAAAACTTTGTGAAAGTTTTAAATCACTTACATGGCCGTAACGGTCTTCATCAAGATCTTTTGAAAACATGTGTTGCAAA
>CAYJOZ010000209.1:0-2856 GCA_964371925.1 uncultured Treponemataceae bacterium
AATGTCGGTCATGCCATCAAGGCAATCGGGTGAACAATGGGTGGGAGGGGATTTGTTCACCCGACATTATTAATATCGACCGAGTATGCGAAAATCTTTAATTATTTTTCAGATTAATTTTTAGATACACACAGAAATTATTCTTCTGTGATTGCAACATCAAAAGATACGTCAACGTTATAGGTTCTACCGTTAAGCACTTCTAATGTTCGTATTATTTCATATTCTCCAATTGAGAAGCGTAGTTGATGCGTGCCCGTATCAATCTTTATTGGCTGAGAAAAATCTTCGTATTCAATATCATTTAAGAAAAACTGTGTATTTTCAGGGGCAGAAACGGCTAACAGAGGTGCAATATCTTGTAATTCTATGTTGAGTTGCGTAGTTTGCGTTTTTTCTATTGAAAATGTTTGCACTTCAGTTCTAAAAAACTCTGAAGATACAGTTATATGATGCGAACCTGCATCAAGTAGAATAAGCTCATGCGAATGTTCAACCAAATCATCATCAATAAATACAATATATGGAAATGCTTCTTTGTCCTCATCCATCTGTTCTGGGTATTCTATAGAAAGGTCAAGCAAGCCTTCATTCGAAACTACAGGCTTTAATTCAATATCAACAGAGGAATCCCATAAACCATCCGGTACACCTTTCATTACGATGTGTACTCGAAAAAAAATGTCATCAATAGGCATATCATTCGGTAAATATATTGTACTAGTATAGGGATCATTTGTGAGAGATTCATTTGCTATGAGAGGTATATCCATATGATATGTAAGACGGTTAGTAAAGGTCCCAATATAAACGCTCTCAGCATCGTAATCGATAATATCTTCAGAAGGTGTCGGGTGAACATTTCTATAAAAGGAATAGGCAACACCACCACCATATTCCGCTAAAGCTGCAGGCATTACTATTTTCATTTGAATGCCTTTCATGAACAAACGGTTTTCAGGAAGAACAATATGTACTGCTTCTCCCATTCCTAGTGTAAGATGCGCAGTAGAAGTTTCATTTTCAAATTCTTGTACTAATACTTTTTTAACGCGAAATGACTCTGCAAATAGCGTTTGAGTGATGAGAAGAATGAGAACTGTCAATACAATAACTTTTTTCACGCTAATCTTCATTAGTCTTATTATATCCTTACTGCCAAAAGTTTTTTATTATAGATGACGGGTCTTGCGCCCGTGAACCTATTCTAATTTCAAAATGCAAGTGATCTCCTGTAGATAATCCAGTAGATCCCACTGTACCTATTTGAGCACCTTTTTCGCTTATATCACCAGTAGACACCAATACAGTATCCATATGGGCATATAAACTTTGCGTATTATTATCATGTTGAATAATAACATACCGTCCATAAATGTTGTCAACGCCAGCAAAAGCAATAATGCCTGATTTGCATGCAAACACTGGCGTTCCTCTCGGAGCTGCTATATCAGTGCCATTGTGAAATGTTTTTTCTCCTGTAAAAGGGCTAATTCTCATTCCAAAAGAAGAAGATATCACTCCTGTTTCTAAAGGTGGAATCATACTAGAATCCGTAAAAAAAGCCCGTTCTGTTGGCGTTAATTTCGCCCCAGGAATATATTGAAATTTCACTGCTATAAGGCTAAAGACAGAACTTCCACTACTATCAGAATACCGTGTTTTTAAAAGAAACTCAAGGGGGGTATGAGGTTTTTCAGCAATAAAAAGCCCCGCAGAAGTTGGAAGAAACAGTGTTTTTCCTGTAACTGCAGAATCAATAAATGCTAAATTGTTTAAGGTTGCAATGGATTCATAGGGAATATTACACCGAGCTGCTATTGCTAGCAATGTATCGTTTTCCACAGCAGTATACGTATAGATATTTACATTGGAAGATTCAGTTTTTGCAAGTTCGAGATAGTTTTCTTCGACTTCTTGTAAGTATTGTTTGAAAACAGGATCCGAATATGTAAGGTTTTTTATGTGTGGAAAACGAACCAATGGTGAAGATGTTGATTGAGGGGTATAAGAATTATCAGTACCACTTGCAAATAAAATGCATAGCACTGTTATAAGTAAAATAATTAGTTTTTTTTTTCTACTACGAAAATCATAAAGAAAGCTCATATTGTAAGAATAACAGAGATACAGAAAAAAATATAGGGTATATTCAACATAAACGTAAAATATACCCCATTAAAAAGTTTTATAAAAAAACTAAAACTTACTCTTGGCTAATTGCATCAACAGGACAAGCTGATGTACATGCTCCACAATCTACACAAGTACCGGCATCGATTACTCTAACTCCGTCACCTTCTGAAATTGCGTTTACTGGACATTCACCTTCGCATGCTGCGCAGTTAATACATTCGTCACTAATTTTGTGTGCCATAATTCTACCTCATATTATTAAGATAGCTATAGTTTACACTGTAAAGCGCAGTTAGCGCAAGTTAACTTATATATTTTTTTTCAGTTTTTTTCAATATTTTTTTATAGATAAATAAACTTACTACAATTTAAATATATTTAGCATTTTTTATGATCGATTTCTCCACGTTGGTCGAAGTGACATTGCTATATTTTTTTAGCCGCTGATATTCAGGATTACACAGGATAATGATTCATTTGTATCTAAAAGAAAAAATATCCTTTACATCCTGTTCATCGGTGGCTACATATGATTATTTTGCATTATTTTCAGAGGTGATTTCCCCACTTGCACTTAGACAAAGAATAGTGCATAATGTTTGTAGAAACTATTTTTAGGAGCACAAAATGGATATATTAAAAATGATTGACCACACCGTTTTAAAGGCTACAGCAACAAGAGCAGATATAGAAAAGTTATGTGCTGAGGCCAAAGAATAT
>CAYJOZ010000209.1:2875-3305 GCA_964371925.1 uncultured Treponemataceae bacterium
GCTTCTGTTTGTGTTAACCCCACTCAAGTAGCATTCGCAGCCGAATTACTATCAAAACCAAATAAAGATGGCTACTACCCTGCTGTGTGTACTGTTGTGGGATTTCCTTTAGGGGCATCAAACACTGAAGTTAAAGGTGCCGAAACCATTGCTGCTGTTTTAGATGGTGCACATGAAATTGATATGGTTATCGATGTAGGAGCAGCAAAAGAAGGTCGGTGGGAGGACGTGCAAAACGATATTGAAAATGTTGTTATTTCTGCAAAAGATGCCCACGATATGGATGAGCGTGGTAACGATGTAAATGCCGTAAACCCTATTGATCGCCCTGTAATTGTAAAAGTTATTTTTGAAAACTGCTATTTAACAAAAAATGAAATCGAGAAAGCATGCGAATGTGCAAAGGCTGCAGGAGCTGACTTTGTAAAAA
>CAYJOZ010000210.1:0-3285 GCA_964371925.1 uncultured Treponemataceae bacterium
CGAACTGTAGTCTTGGGAGGGATATAGTATGGATTTGGCGAGTATTATAGGACTAATCGGTGCTTTTGCCGTTATTGTGTTCGCTGTTGCTACCGGTAGTACCGGTCTTGCAGGTCTTGCAGGACTATGGGATCTTCCTTCATTTATATTCGTAGTTATTGGTTCATTCCTAGCGATGTTTCTTAGTTTTCCTATGAGCAGAGTTCTCTCTATGTTTGGTATCATGGGGCGCATATTTAAAGTGTTTGATTTTGGTGAAAAAAGTTTAGTTCAAAATATGGTTGGATTATCAGAAAAAGCACGACGTGAAGGTATTCTTGCTCTTGAAGAAGGCTTAGAAGACTTAGATGATGCTTTTATGAAAACAGGCCTCCGTCTTGTTGTTGATGGTACCGACGGTGCTGTTATTAGAACAATTATGGAAAATGAATTAACTAAGCTTGAAGCACGCCACCTATCATGGATTGGTATGGTTGTCCACTGGGCAGGTTTAGGGCCATCGTATGGTATGATGGGGACCGTTATCGGTCTTATTGGTATGTTGGCAAACCTTGAAGATACTGCCTCTATTGGTGGTAACATGGCGGTTGCGCTTGTTACAACGTTGTACGGATCTATCGTAGCGAATATGTTTTTGGTTCCTATTGCAGCAAAATTAACGTACCATAATACAATGGAAATACAAACAAGAGAAATGATTATAGAAGGTGTTTTATCAATTCAAGCAGGTGATAACCCGAGGGTTTTGGCAATGAAATTGTTAACCTACCTTGATACAGCTTCAAGAAAAGCAATTGAATCTGAGGTTTTAAAGGATTAATGCATGGGTAAGAGACAATCAAAAAAGCCCGAAGGTGCATCCAAGGCGTGGCTGGAAACATATGGAGATATGATTACACTTATGTTATGTTTCTTTGTTATGCTTTTTAACCCTGTTCAAGTTGATGAAACACAGATGGCACAGTTAACTGTTGCTTTAGAAGGTGACCCCACCTCAGGTGGTATGTCACTAACAGCCGGTAGATTGGCTGATTTAGGTAACACGATAAATAGCTTGCCATCAATAGAAAAAGGAACAAGCTTAGGCTTGGCAGTAAAAAAGGCTGTTAGCTTATTTGCACCTGATATTAAATCAAATAAGATAACGGTAACAACCGATGAAAGAGGCTTGGTAATAACATTGGCTTCAGATTCTTTTTTTCGTGAAGGTTCTGCAGAGTTATTAATCAATGAAACGCGCGACACGTTGTTGCGCCTTTCACAGTTTTTAACTTCAGCAGAGCTGATTGATAGAGATTTTAGAATTGAAGGTCATACAGATTCTACCCCAGTCGATGAGACAGTGTGGAGTAGTAACTGGGAGTTATCAACTGCAAGAGCCTTAAATGTATTGTATTATTTAACTGACTTTGGAGTCAGCGATGAGCATTTTTCTGTTTTAGGATATGCAGATAAACAACCCAAACGACCAAATGATACAGCAGAAGGGCGCGGGTACAATCGTAGGGTTGATATTATTATTTTGGATGAAGGTCATTTTTAATAATAATATATTTATATGAGTTTGCTTTTGCAAACAACAATTTCGGTGCTGGTGCAGAGCCACAATCGAGAGGTTTTTAGGAGGTAATACATGGCTGATGATGATATGAGCTTAGATGATGGTGATCTTGGTGGTGGTGGAGGTTCTTCATCAAAAAAAGGTGGCGGTCTTGGTGGTTTGCTCCCAGGTTTGCTAAAATGGATTGCAATTGCAGTTGGAGCTATTATTCTCATTGTAACAGTAGTAGTTATTACTATGAATATTTTAAATGCTAATTCGCCTACTACGACATACATTCCAATAAATGAAGAATACACTCCACAACGTGAAGTATATTCTTGGTACGAAAGTTTACCTGATATACGTGCTAAAACATATGATGCAATACCTGCAAGTGTAATTGTTAAAGTTGTATTAGGTTATGAAATAGATGATGCAGCAGCTTCAACTGAAATAACTGCAAGAAGAGTAGAATTACAAGATTATCTTAGAAAGTATTTTTCAAGTAAAAAAAGAGTTGAACTAACTCCTATGAACGAGGATGCTTTAAAACTTGAAATTAAGAATGATATTAACGATTTATTAACACAATCGTCAATAAAAGATGTGCGTTTCTTAGCTTTTGAAGTAATTGAGCAATAAAAACGCTATTAATCATTTTAATATTGTGATATAATATTAAAAACAATACTACCGTTGGTGGTTATTATTTTATAAAGAAGGGCAAATAGTAATGAATGAAGTTTTGTCACAAGACGAGATAGACCAACTTTTAATGGCTATCAGTACTGGCGAAAGCGAGTCTGAAGATTTTAAGCCGGTTAACGACACTCGTAAAATTAAAATTTATGACTTTAAACGCCCCGATAAATTCTCAAAGGAGCAAATTCGTACCGTTTCTATTATGCATGAAACGTTTGCTCGTTTAACAACCACTGCCTTGTCTGCTCAACTTCGAAGCATGGCACATGTGCACGTAGCCTCGGTAGACCAGTTAACATATGAAGAATTTATTCGTTCAATTCCGACCCCTACAACGCTAGCAGTTATTAATATGGATCCTCTAAAGGGTAATGCTATTTTGGAAATTGACCCTTCTATTACTTTTTCTATTATAGATCGTTTGTTTGGTGGACAAGGCCAAGCTGCAAAGGTTCAAAGAGATTTGACTGATATTGAACAATCTGTAATGGAAGGTATTATTGTTCGTATACTTGCAAATATGAGGGAAGCTTGGGCTCAGGTAATTGACCTTAGACCAAGATTAGGACAAATTGAAACAAACCCTCAATTTGCACAAATTGTACCTCCATCTGAAATGGTTGTTTTGGTAACACTCGAAACAAAAATTGGTGATGAAGAAGGTATGATGAACTTCTGTATTCCTTATATTACTATTGAACCTATTATTTCGAAGTTGTCTTCACAGTTTTGGTTCTCCTCGGTTAGAAGAAGTTCTACCACACAGTATTTAAATGTATTGAAAGAAAAATTATCAACAGTAGATATGGATGTTGTTGCTGAAATTGGCTCAATAAATGTTCCAATACGGGATGTTTTAAGTTTGCGCACTGGTGACATTGTACGGCTATCCAATGTACGAGTGGGAGATCCACTGGTAATAAATGTCGGGAATAAAAAGAAATTCTTTTGCCAACCTGGTATTATTGGAAAAAAAATGGCAGTACAAGTTATTGGCAAAATGGAGCAGGTTGAAGCAGAAGAGTTTGAAGAATTATCAG
>CAYJOZ010000211.1:0-3275 GCA_964371925.1 uncultured Treponemataceae bacterium
TCAATTGTATCATCACTTAACTGTGTAATACTTTTAACTTGAAAGCCCACTAAACCTGATATCCCATATCCACCCGTTGAGTCATCTCTAATTATAATACTTAAAATATCATAGCCATTTTTTACTCCACGAGCAATGTTACCACTATCTAATGAAGATGGTGGCGAATTAAATAAATAATCAGACAGATGTTGTGGTACCCATTTGCCATTTAGAATTTCAGGATTCCATGCAAACATCGAAAAAGAAAGATTGCATATTACAAATATAAGCAGTAATTTTTTCATATTCTATTCCTTCCGAAAACTGTGTAATTTAGCATAAAATGTGTTTTGGCAAAATTAATACGAAAGTTTTGGTAATAAATCAAGAGCCGCACTAATTGTGCCTTTAGAAAAGGAAGCATTGAGAGCTACCCTATTTTTTGTGCAGTATCTTCCAAAATGCGCTATCAGGCTTTTTAAGCTCTTTTGAACCACGCGTAATTTTACAAAGGCTCATATGGAACTTTTTTGCTATTTCTCTTTGAGAAGTTCCTTTGTTAATTTCCTTAACTAAAAGCCATCTGGCTGCAACATCTTTTCTTTCGGCTGGAGTAAGTAAGCATCCAAAAAAATCTTCTAACAACTGAGCATTATCAATACTAGCGAAAATCTCGCAAAGCTCTTTTAGACCATTTGCAATTTCTTTTTCATATTCGGGATCATCAGGAAGTTTTGTTGTTTTCATATATATAATTATACATTATATATGAAAAAAAGAAAAGTAAAACATACCACTAGAATCAAGATTATACCCCCCTTGACACAATCGGAAATTTAGCTCATATTTATAGTATGGCAAGTTCGTTTTTTTCAGATTTAGTTTCGCGTGTTATGGACATGTTTGGATCCGGTGACGCGGAAGGTGACAAAAAAAGATTTTTAAAAAAAGTATATAAAAATCTCGCCCAAACAAAAATTAAGTTTTACAAATTTAGTTCAGATGAGGCCCTTCCTCAAATGGCAAAATTCTTTTATGAATTATATAAGGTAGTTGGACCTGCACAAAGTATATTCAAAAACATTAATAATCCCAATGCATTTAAGAACATGGTAATTAATTATTATCTAACAGATGAACAAAAGGATATTGAACTCCGATTATCCGAAGAATCAATTTTCGAAATGTCAAAAAAAATACCGCTTAATCAATTAACAGAACATGTAAACAGAGATCTTTCAACGTATATAAATTTTTTTAATGAAGAAAAAATTGCACTAATCGATGCAACATATTCAAGATTATCATTGCTTGTTGATTTCTGCGCATTTGATTATTACTTTTTTCTAAAGAAATTTGATTCTTCAATACAAGAAGGAAATTTTAATTATGTTCCTCGCTTTACGCCAATAAGAGCCGAGTACATCACTGAAGATTTAAAAGAGTTTATTGATGTTGCATGGAGACTACCATTTGATTCGGCATGGACACAAGTTTTTACAGTACTAAAAGACTCTATGAATGTTCAACCAATATCTCCTGCGGTTTGGAATAAAGTATTACAACGGCTGCGAAGATTTCATACTTTAGGCGTTTTTGAAATGATTATACAGTTAATAGCAAAAGACCCTGGATATCAGGCTGTAATAAACGAAACAACACATAATATTTTAGAGTCACAGTTAACGTCGATAAAAAACACAGCAGAAACTGCCTTAAATAAAGTAAAGCTCGAGCAAAAAAGTTCAAAGATTGATGACTTGTTAACTGCAATTTTTGGCACAACATCTGTGATTCGCCTAAAATACTATAGCGATGACGCTACACAAATGTTTCAAAAAAAATCTCTTAATGGATATGCGTATGCAGCACCTCTCAATTACCTCAAAGCTTTCTTAAATGATTATTTTAAGAAAAATGTTCGAGAATTTGCAGATTTAGTGCTTATTCGGGGACAATGGGTATCTTCAACCTTGTCCGCTCCGATGTCTGAAACCTATCATCAGTTATTAAACTTATCAGAAAAAATTACTGAATTTGATGAAAATTTAGGCGAAGAAGGAGTTATTGGGATAAAAATAAAAACGTATTTTGCAAGAGCTGACCGCGACAGGGAAGCAAAAAACATACTCAAAACGCTTATAAAAGATACAAACGAGGCAGCACAAACAATGGTTGTTGAAGCTGCGCGAAACCTTGTTGTAGTTGCAAAAAATACTAAAATGTTATTGGAAGATATTGAAAAGAAAAAACCTGAACTAATTATTAACTGGGCGGAACTTGTTCATTTTGCAGAAAGTCCTATAAAAGAGCAAGGTGTTGATGTGTACAAAAAGATTTTCCATTTTGTCACGCTAATGAAGTTCTTCTTATCTAATGACTCTGAAGAATAAAAAAAATCCCAATTCCTACGAATTGGGATTTTTTTCATAAAAGTTTAAGCCTAAAATACTTTTACAACTTCCCCATTAGGAAAGTTTTTTGTAATATACTCTGAAATTGTTTCACTTTGTAAAGCTTTTACTAAAGCAACAATTCTTTCGTCACTTTCCATGCCTTCCTTTACAGTAATGATGTTAACATATGGTGAATCTGCACCTTCAATTAGCAATCCATCTTTTGCTGCACTTAAGCCAGCAGGTAATGCATAGTTTCCATTAATAATTGCAACATCTACATCAGCAAGAACTCTCGGTAAAGATGCTGCTTCTATTTCGTAGAATTCAAATCCGTGTGGGTTTGCAACAATATCTAAGGGTGTTGCTGTGATACCAGCTGCAGCATCAAGCTCAATAAGGCCTGCTGATTGAAGCAATAAAAGAGCACGTCCTTCATTTGTAGGATCATTTGGAATTGCAATAGTAGCACCATTTTTAAGGTCTGCAAGGTTATCAATTTCTTGCGAATACATTGCTATTGGTTCAATGTGGATACCGCCAGCATTTACCAAACTGTACCCGCGCTCGTTATTAAAAGAGTCCATATATGGAACGTGTTGGAAAAAATTAGCATGAATTTCTCCACTTTCTACAGCTTCATTTGGAGTTACATAATCAGTAAATTCAATTATCTCAAGGGTTATTCCTTGTTCAGCCATTTCATCTACAACAAGCATAAGCATTTCTGCGTGAGGAACAGGCGTTGCGCCAATTTTTAAAACAGTAGAATCGTCTTCTTTTGCACCACCGGCAAAAAGAAGCCCAACAAGCATAGATGCAACAAAAATTGCTAAGAGCTTTTTCATTTTTTCTCCTATAAAAAGACAAGGGAAAAGCAACAGCTTTTGAACTTGT
>CAYJOZ010000212.1:0-3256 GCA_964371925.1 uncultured Treponemataceae bacterium
GCCATCGTTATGAATTTAATAATGATTATAGAGATATATTTGCAAAGTCATCCCTAAAAGTAAGTGGACTAAATCCAGACAGGGATTTGGTTGAAATAGTTGAAATTGATAAAAAAGAGCACCCATGGATGGTCGCAGGACAATTTCACCCAGAGTTTAAATCACGTCCAAACAAACCACAGGCATTGTTTCGAGACTTTATTGAAGCTGCAATTAATTCCTAATTCCAAAGTTGAGTTACGAGTTAAAGAGTCAGAGATTCTTCAAAAGCGGAGCTACAGTAGTTTAATCAGAATGACAGGAGTCGAAAGGAAAATATGGAAAACAGAGATAAAATTGTAGTATTAGATTTTGGTAGCCAATATGCTCATCTTATTGCAAAGCGCTTTCGCCTTATGGGCTACTATTCAGAAATTGCCCTACCCTCATGTGACATTGCAAGCTTAGAAGGCGCAAAAGGTATTGTTTTATCAGGTGGACCTTCTTCAGTATATGAAAAAAATATTCCCTCTTTTAACGAAAAAATATTCGATTTAGAAGTTCCCATTTTAGGCACCTGTTATGGGCATCAATTAATGGCAAATCATTACGGTGGAAAAGTTGAAAAAGCTGAAGTAGGCGAATTTGGATTTGCCAGACTACTTAATACCAATTGCGCAAAGAGCCCTTTATTTGAAGGCCTAGAAGAAGACGAACAAGTTTGGATGAGTCATCAGGATGCTGTTGTAAGTTTGGCAAATGGCTTTAAAAAAATAGGTTACACAAAGGACTGTGAGTATGCAGCCTTACAAGATTTAAATAGAAAACGCTTTAGCTTACAATTCCATGGAGAAGTAAAAGATAGTCCATGTGGGGATAGAATTTTTGAAAACTTTGCTCGCTTTTGTAATATGGATAAAAATTGGAGCCAAGATGCTGTATTAAAAGCCATTGGAGACGACATTAAAAAAACTGCAGAAGGAAAAAAAGTACTTCTCTTTTTATCTGGTGGTGTAGACTCAACAGTTGCATTTGCTCTTTTAAATAACACACTCGGACAAGATAGAGTTTTAGGGCTTCATATTGACAATGGTTTTATGAGAAAAGATGAAAGCGCCATAATTGCTAAACGCTACAAAGATTTTGGCTTTAACAATTTTATTGTTGAAGATGCATCTAATACATTTTTAAATGCTGTAAAAGGCTTAACTGACCCACAAAAAAAGCGCCATGCAGTTGGTGAAACATTTATTACTGTACGCGATGAGGTTATAAAAAAACTTGCTTTAAATGAAGATGAATGGCTTTTAGGTCAAGGAACGCTTTATCCAGATATTATTGAATCGGGCGGAACTGAAAACTCACACGTTATAAAGACACACCACAACAGAGTTGAAGGTATTCAGGCCTTAATTGAAAAAGGACTCATTATTGAACCATTAAAGGACTTATACAAAGATGAAGTGCGCGTTGTAGGTAAAATTTTGGGGCTTAGTGATGAACTTGTATTTAGACACCCATTTCCAGGCCCTGGTTTAAGCATCAATGTATTATGCTCTAATGGTAATATAACTATAGATGAAAAAACTGGCAAAGACGGTCTTGAAGATTTTAATGACGCATTAAACGAGTATAATACCTTTGACATAAGCAGCATGGATCTTGGAAGCATATCAAAAAGAGTACTTCCTGTTAAGTCCGTTGGCGTTCAAGGAGACTTTAGAACGTATAGATTCCCTGCTGTAATTGACTTCAATAAAGAAGTTTTTCCAAGTGCTGACCTTTGGGAAAAACTAGAAAAAACGTCATCATTTATTACAAATGCACTTTCTAGTGTTAACAGAACCGTGTTATGTATTTATGAAAAGGAAAATTGTAGTCTCAATGAAGGCTATTGCACGAAGGATAGGCTCGACATGACTCGCGAAGTTGATGCAATTGTTTTAGATGAGCTTAAAAAAAGTGGGTTATACAGTGTGATTTTCCAACACTTAACAATGTGTATCCCATTTAGCACATCAACAAATACTTGCTCAATTGTTTTACGCCCTGTTGTTTCTGAAGATGTTATGACTGCACGGTTTGCGCATTTAGACAATAAAGTATTAGAAAATATTGCTACAAGAATTAAACAATTAGGTTTTGTTGATGCTTTATATTATGACATAACAAATAAACCACCTGCAACATTTGGTTGGGAATAATTCGTAAAACTTGGCATCCATACCAAGTTTTACTATCGAGTTTCAGCAAAGCTGAAACATCGCTTATTTTTGAGTTTAGCGACGTCCTTGTCGCAATTACTATATAATATTAAAATTGGAGTAATTATGAAAGATTTTATTGAATACGATGACTTTGCAAAACTTGATATGAGAGCTGGAACAGTACTCTCTTGCGAAAAAGTAGAAAATGCAGAAAAATTGTACAAAATTATGGTAAACACAGGTGAAGAAAATCCTCGTCAAATTGTTTCAAGCTTAGTTGATTACTACACAGCTGAAGAATTAGTTGGAAAGAGAATTATTGTTCTTGTAAACTTAAAGCCTCGGAAAATGCGCGGTATTGAATCTCAGGGCATGCTATTATGCGTTGAAACAGAAGATGGAAAAACATGCGTTCTATTAAAACCAGAAGCAGATGTAGAACCAGGAACCTCTGTTACATAAAATAATTAATAGGAAATAATAAGAAATGGCATCGAGTGAAGAATTTATAGAATTTGTTGCTGATCAAATACGTGATACAGGAATTGTACGCTATAAGAAAATGTTCGGCGAATACATGATTTATATAAATGACAAACCTCTTTTACTAGTATGCGACGATACTGTATTTGTAAAAAAAATCGATGCTATATCTAAAATAATGGAAGAGGCCGAAACAGGAATCCCCTATAAAGGCGCTAAAGAGCACTATATATTAGACATAGAGAATATAGAGCTTTCAAAAGAAGTAATCAGCCTTATAGAGCCACTAAAAAAGGTACCAAAACCAAAAAAGAAAAAAGATTCTCTATCTTAGTTTTGCAACTTTTTCCGTGTCGTCGAGCTAAGCTTGGGCCCATATACTAATAAGGCTTCATTGTTTTCTAAAAGTAGAGTACGTAATACTTTATATATATCATCTATTGTAATTGATCGTATATGATTAATAGTTTCATCTAAGGAGCATTGTTCAAAGTTTAAAAAGTAGTTTTTTGACAAAAACTTCATTCTCTGTTCCATATCTTCACTTGCAATAATTTCTTCACCAATAATATGTTCTTTTGCAGCAA
>CAYJOZ010000213.1:0-3175 GCA_964371925.1 uncultured Treponemataceae bacterium
ATCTGAACATTGCAATGCTATAATTTCAACCGCTGTTTTTGCTTTCTTTGCCATACGTTTCTCCTATTATAGAAATAGAGCCTCCAATCAGAATCGAACTGATGACCTCAACCTTACCATGGTTGCGCTCTACCGACTGAGCTATAGAGGCAAACTCACCAGTTCATAGGCATACCGCCTATTGAAAATGAGATGTCTTACTACTATATAGAGATTGAACAGTTTTGTCAAGTAGAATATTAGTTTTTTACATAATTTTAAAAATTCCTTTCGCAGAAAAATTCAAAGCAATAGCAACATTCTAACAAAAATGAGTAATTTAATTTGCAGTACATTGTTTTTTTTATAAATTTTCCGTATTATTAGTTTTTTTCTGTATCTTCTACTTTACTTAATTGTTATAATTATGTATAACATACATATCTCTTAAGCCTAAAGGATGGTAGCATCTTATGAAAGAAAAACTATCAGCAGGAAATAAAAAATTTCTACAAAGATCCTATTTATTTGCACTATTAGCGTTACTCGTACCCATCGCCTTATTCTGGGTACAAGGATTAACCACAGGGATTTACGGTGACGAGTTTGAAAAAGTAATTCTTACCCACCCCATTTACATAGCCTTTTTTCTTGGTTTTATAGCTCTATACTTTTTTGTATTCATTAAAACTAAAAAAACGATTGCAGCCTACAACGGCACAGAGGATTCCCTTAATACAACAAACAAAGCCGCGAAAGCAAATACAATGTGGGTTTTAATGACTACAAACCTTTTCGGACTTTTAAACTGGCTCACTATTGACCTTATTGCACAATCAGCAGGCCTTGAGTATCACAGTATTCCCCTCCTACTCATGATATTAGGCGATTACTTTGTCTTTTCATACTTTTTTGGAATAGTATACCTATATTATTTTGATAAATGGTCATCTAGCATCATCATGCTAAAAAAAGATTTTATTGCACTCCCAATGATTCCAAAAGGTATTATTACCTCATTTATGTGCATGACTGGGATAGCCTGCTTAATTTTAGCACCTTTTTTTATCCCACACGACAACATGACAGCTACTGAGGTTTTCCTGAATTACAGCCTCGTAAATTCGCTCTTTGCATTAACAATAGGCATTGCCAACTATGCCATATTTATTGGTCAAATAGCAAACCATATAAAAAAGATGCAATTTTTTACAGAGGGTTTAGCAAGGTATGACTACACAGCTGACGGATTTCCAGCAAGCAGCCGAGATGAACTCGGATTACTTGCAAATGATTTAAATTTCTTTTTTACTGAAACAAAAAAGCTCTTTACTGAACTAAAAACAGTAGCAAAAACTGCAGAGAATTCTGCTGATACACTAACTGGAAATGTAAACGGGGCTGCAACTGCAATTGAACAAATATCAAGGTCCATTAATTCTGTTAAAGATCAAATTGTGAATCAATCGGCTGGAGTCGAAGAAGCACATGCCACAGTATTGCAAATTATGAATGGAATAAAATCTTTGGATGATAATGTTGCAACACAGTCAGCTAGCGTAACAGAGTCATCTGCTGCAGTAGAAGAAATGGTTGCCAATATCAGATCTGTAACTGATATACTTGATAAAAATGGCGCAACTGTGACAGAACTAGGCGCAGCTTCTGAAATGGGAGTGCAAAAAGTTCGTGAAGCTGTTGAGAATTCTAGCAGAATTATGGAAGAATCAACTGGTTTATTTGAAGCAAGTACTGTTATCCAAAGCATCGCTAGCCAAACAAACCTCCTAGCTATGAATGCTGCAATTGAAGCAGCACATGCTGGAGAAGTAGGGAAAGGTTTTGCGGTTGTTGCAGATGAAATTCGAAAGCTTGCCGAAGATTCAAATACTCAAGGTAAAACAATAACTGAACGACTTCACAGCCTACAAGCACTCATAAACACAGTCTTTGAAAGCACACAGGAAGTTCAAAAGCAGTTTAACACCATTTTCGAGTTATCAAGAACAGTAAAAAACCAAGAAGATGTTATTATGCATGCAATGCAAGAGCAATCAACCGGTAGCGCAGAAGTATTAACCGCTGTTCAACAAATCAACGATACTACTACAGCTGTTAGAGATAGTTCAAGCGAAATGTTACGCGGAGGGCAAGAAATTGTTACAGAAATGACAATTCTCTCTGATGTTACAAGAATGATTAACGAAGCCATCTCTGAAGTTGAAATTGCCTCAAGAGAACTTGCAGGAGCTGCAGCTGAAGTTAAGAATATTGCATCTGAAAACGGAAACACCGCATTAAACATGAGAACAGATCTTGGAAAGTTTATAACAGAAGCTTAAAAACAAAAAAAAAGATAACCCGTCACCTCCACCTCGAGTGAAGTCGAGAGGTCTCTTACAAATGAGATTTCTCCACTTCGGTCGAAATGATGCTTTTTTTGCAGAAAATAAATGCTACCCTTCTATTACTGTTCCCGTTTTACCGGCAATGCCGTCGCGAGCTTTTTCTAGAAGAGTAATAAGTGTTCTTCTGCCTTTTTTAGAAGATGCAAAAAGCATTCCTGCTTGCACCTTTGGAAGCATACTACCAGGCGCAAAGTGTCCTTCATCAACATAGGTTTGAGCTTTTTCTAAGGTTAGGTTATCTAGCGTTTCTTGATTTGGCTTTCCAAAGTTTATACACACTTTTTCAACTGCTGTAAGAATAATAAGATAATCAGCATCCAAGAGTTCTGCCATTTTTGCACTAGCAAAGTCTTTATCGATAACGGCACCTTTTCCTGTTAAATGGTTTCCATTTTTTGAAACTGGAATACCACCGCCACCAGAAGCAACTGCAATTTGCCCTGCATCGAGTAGTACTTTTATTGCATCAATTTCTACAATATCGAGAGGCTTAGGAGAAGCAACTGTACGGCGCCATCCACGGCCTGAGTCTTCAACTACAGTGTAGCCTTCAGCAAGAAGCTTATCGGCCTCTTCTTTAGTCATAAACTTACCAATTGGCTTTGTTGGATTATTAAATGCAGGATCGTTTTCATCAACTACCACTTGTGTAATAAGAGATGTTATACTCTTTTTAATATTACGATTTAAGAGTTCTTCCCGCAACGCATTTTGAATATCGTAGCCAATGTATCCTTGACTCATACCAACACATACAGACATTGGGATAACAGAAGTGTCAGGGTGGT
>CAYJOZ010000214.1:0-3069 GCA_964371925.1 uncultured Treponemataceae bacterium
CTTGTCGTCTTCTTGTTCGAGCTTTGGATGTTTTCGCTCTTGGTACTGCCATATCAATAACCTCTCTATACTATGTGACTAGTCAAAAGTATATCATAATTTAATAAACTATGTCAAGCCATTATAACATTATTTTAAATTTTGTCAAGTATAAATACTTTAAAAACTTACATTTTATGTATATTTGCGAACCTCTAAAAACCCTGTTGGTTTCTCGAGGCTCCCGACGAGTTTGTGGCGTAAATCTCCATAATAAAAAGATTTACATCACAAACATCGCAATTAAATCTAAGGTACATCTCTAAAAACTCAAGTATTAGAGATGCCATTTCTCTATGAGCATTTTTTCAACAAGAGTTGGAACCATTCCAGAGACATCACCACCCATTGATACAATTTCTTTTACGGTGCTCGATTTTACAACGTAAAGATGTGGCTCTGTTGGTAGGAAAAGCGTCTCAATATCCTGATACAAACTTTTATTTATTAAGCTTGTATCAAATTCAAACGAAAAATCCGCAATGTTTCTTACACCTCTTACTATTATATTTGTGTGCAGCTTTTTACAAATGTCTACAGTTAAGCCATCGTGAACATGAACAGAAACGTTTGAAATATGGCTAGTAAGTTCTTTAAGCATAAAAGCTCTTTCAGTCTCAGAAAAAAGGTATTTTTTGGATTTATTTATTCCTATGACTATATCTAAATGAGAAAACAAACGAGCTGTACGCTCTATTACATTTAAATGTCCGAATGTTGGCGGGTCAAATGACCCCGCAAATAGCGCTTTTATCATATATTTTACTATATACTATTTGACAAGCTTTAACAATAGGGGTATAATATTTGCATGAAACATTTATTATATTTATTTGCTATACTTATTGTGTTTGTAGGTGTATCGTGTCAATCAACAGATGCCATTGCCGATACAGAAAATGTTGTTCCTGAAGCTGAGTCTTCTACAGAAAATGTAGATGACTTTAATGGAGTGCAGTTGGTCGATGAAGGTGAAGTGGTTCTAGTTAGTGATGAAGAGCTAGAATATTCTCGTTCAGTATCTGGATTAGAGGGAGAGATTTCATATGAAATCTTTTTATCTGACAAAAATGAAATTCTAGGAATCATAGAAGAACTTGAAGACATAATGGTAACTCGAGACTATCAGCAGTGGAGAACATACCTAACAAAAAGCTCAATTACATATTGGAGTAATAAATTAAATCTTCAAATTCTATCTACAAAATTACCTGGAGAAAATACGACTCTTCGAGATTTGCCTGATTATTTTGTTAAAATGTTCATTCCAGCTCGTATCGGACGCAATATCAGCGAAATTCGTTACGATTCCCCTACTGCAGTAAAAGCTGTACAGGTACAAGGTGACACAGATTTGATTTTTTATGATTTTATTAAAGAAGATGGGAAGTGGCTCGTTTCATTACCAAGACTATAATTTTAGTATAGTTTTTAAAAATATATGCCGAAAATATTAAAAAGGTATTAAACTTAACAGGAGTTATTATGAAATTTACTAGGTCAATGTTGATTGTAGTTTCACTATTGTTATTACTAGGTCCGGTATTTGGACAACAAGAAAGACAACAAAGTTCAGTTGAATCTGCATATCTTGAAACAAATGAAGATATGATTATTACGGAAATGGCAGCTTCAGAAAATTATGAGGCAAAACTTTTAACATTGCAATATATTCAAGAAGCTTTAGATGGTGGAAGATCATCACCAGCAATTGAAGCCGCATTGCACGGTTTAGCAGGTGAAGGTGTTTTTACTGAATCTAGAACAGCAGGCCGACTTAACAATAATTACACAGAAGTACGTAGACAAGCAGCTATTATGTTAGCAGAAATCCCTACAGTTGAAACTAAAGATGTGCTCTTAGATTTGGTTAGGGAAGAAAACGAACCGATGGTTCTTTCAGCTGCCATATATTCACTAGGAGAAATTGGTATTAATGAACGTGATGATGTTATTAATGAAATTGCATTAATACACAGAAGGTTTTCAATTCTAAACCCAACAGACAGCCTAGCAAATTCTATTTTAGACAGTTTCGAAAAACTTTACCCTACAGTAGAAGATCCAGCTGCGTTGGTTGAAACTATTTCTTCAATAGCTACAAACTATAATTATGTTATTCCTGTAAGACAAAAAGCACAAACTATTTTAATGAATATTAAAAATAACTAATTAATGTTAATTAGGGGCTGCTAAAAATTACAGAGTTTTTAGTTGTTCCCACGAGTAAAACCGCAAGCGTACTTGCGGTTTTTTTATTGTAAAAGGAGAAATTGTTTGAAACCAATTATTCTTGCATCAACATCCCCTAGACGCAAAGACTTACTAGAAAGAATTGGCGTTCCTTGTTGTATTTATGCGCCTAAGTACGAAGAAGTTATTCCAAAAGAATACACCGAAAACATCAGTGAGCACTTTGCATGTCAAAAATTATTGTCTACACTACCCAATATTAAAAGCTTGTGCCCTGAAGCTAGTTTTGTTATTTCTGCTGACACTGTTATTGTATATAAAACAAGTATACTTGGTAAGCCAAAAGATATTTATGAAGCGAGAAAATTTTTAGATATGATATCAGGAAACCTTCATGAAGTTCATACTTCAATTGCAGTTTATAATAGAGAAACTGACAATATAATAGCAAAATCAACAAAAAATATTGTAGACGTACATCCTCTTACGAGTAAACATATTGATTGGTATTTGTCAAAAAATGAATGGATAGATGCAGCTGGTGCATATAAAATACAAGGGGCATTTCAACGTTTTATTCGAAACATAGAAGGAACACAAAGTTCTGTAATGGGCTTGCCATTATTTGAAACATGTGATATATTAGAGTCGCAAGGATATGAGTTTTCGTAATCTTTGTCTTGTCTTATAAGTTTTGTTTGAACGAATATGACAAGAATCTTCCGCAAGTTTTTACTTGACGAGACACAGAGTAAGGGGATAGAGATTTTTTAAAATCTTTGTTCGATGAAGGAGAAATCATGGCAGTAGTAACCATGAAAAGTCTGCTTGAATCAG
>CAYJOZ010000215.1:0-3059 GCA_964371925.1 uncultured Treponemataceae bacterium
TAGTCATTATTTAAAGCATCTTCTAATACATCTGCATTAAATATATATATACCCATTGAAGCAAGATAGTCTTTTCCTTCTGTAGCCCCTGGAGTTCTCGATTCATTTGGAATAATCCAGTCTTTTATATCTAAATCTGCGGCAGGTTTTTCCATGAACTCTGTTATATTGAGTTTTTTATTTACCTTCATTATACCGTATTCAGATGCATCTTTTCTTGTAACGGCAGTAGTGGCAATTGATATTTCTGCACCTTTTGAAATATGATCATCCAAAAATTTATCTAAATCCATTTGATATAGTTGGTCACCAGATAAAATGATATAATGTGTTGGGTTCTGTGTCTTGAAATGCTGAAAGTTTTTTCTAACTGCATCTGCAGTTCCTTCATACCATCCAGAATGCTCCAATGTTTGTTCTGCAGCTAAGATTTCAACAAAACCTTGTGAGAACCTATCAAATGTATATGCCTTAGCAATATGCATGTGTAGTGATGCTGAGTTAAACTGGGTTAAAATATAAATTTTATTAAAACCTGAGTTTATACAATTTGAAATAGGAATATCAACAATGCGATGTTTCCCCCCGAACGGCACTGCCGGCTTTGAACGCTCTTTAGTAAGTGGGTATAATCTTGTTCCCTTACCACCACCAAGAATAATAGATAACACTTTTCTCATAAACAACCTCTCCTGGTAAAATATCCTCCCATATATTGTACAGCATGTTTTTAAATAACGCAAACATTATTTTTGCAAAAAGTACAAAATAATGTAAATGTTTTGTTAAAAACAGTAGTATTTTCAATTAAAACGTACAAAACAATTTATTTTTCATTCTACTTTATTAATCGAAAAAAATATGTTATATTTATATTTGAAGTTTTAAAATTTCATTTTTTAGAGCTTTCTAGTATGTTTTCTTGTAACCGAAACAATAGTATATTTGTTTAAACTAGATTGCTGATTTTTATTTAGGAGTTTTTGTGAAAAGGCTTTTTGTTTTTTTTGTTTTACCATGTATCTTTTTGTCTTGCGATATGTTTCAAACTAACATCGTAGAATATTTAGAATATTATACCAATACCGCGGGTATTGAAAAAATCGATTTTGATGCTAATTATCCAACTGACCCAAGTGGGGTTATTAACATCTCTTCTGACAGCGAAAAAACTATTACGTTTACGCTTAGAAATCCTCAAAATTATACACTTATTCCAACCGTAACATTTGATGATAGTCCTATTTCTGACTACACCATTAAACAGTCTCCAACAGATAAGTCTATAATTACACTTTCATTTGATAAAGCAAGTGTTTTACAAGGTTGGGATGCAGCAGGTGGGAAGGACATATCGGGAACTATTCATATTCAAGAAAAGGACTCACTTCGAAAATTTGATGATTATTCTTTTAAAGCAGTTATAAATTCTAAGCCTATTGCACCAAGTAGGGTTTCTTTGGTAAAGAATAATGACGAGGAAAATAATTGGTTTTTAGCATTCGATGTAGGTACACAAGATGATAGAAAAGGCCTTCATGGTGATATAAAAGAAATTATTATTAACAATGTTTCCTATGATATCGAGATTAGTAAAGGGGATATGACCTTTGATGGAAGTGCACTAGTAGAAGATTACCCTACAGATAAATTGCTCGAAAGTAAGGAAGGATACGCTTTTGTGGAAAGTAGTGGGAATAATGTATTTTTAGATACTGGTATATCCTTTCAAAATGATGCAACATACACAGTTGCATTTAGAGACTCAAGAGGCCTTCAATCTGAGACTATTACAGTAAGTACTGTGGGTAAAAAACTAACACATTACTACGTAAAAAGTGGGGTAGGCAGTAGCGGTACAGGAACTGCAAATAGTCCTTTTGCAACGGTGCAAGAAGCAATTACCGAAATACAAAAATTTAATGATCAAAGCTCAATGTACACGATACACATTCAAGGAAGTGTAGAGGGTGGTTCAGATAGTTCAGATAATAGCGCCGTAATTGAAAGTACTGAAACCTTAAACGTAACAATAACCGGTTGGGATAATGGTGCACAAGAAGGAAGCTTAACTTCCGATGGAACCAAACGTGTTTTGCATGTGAGTGGTGCCGGTGCAAATGTAACGCTTGGTAAAGGCCTTACCATAAGTGGGGGTAGAGCAGTAGTTGGCGGTGGCGGTGTCTTTGTTACAGATAATGCACGAGTAACCATGACAGGCGCAAGGATACAAGGAAATACTGCAAGCTCGTATAATGGTGGCGGTGTTTATATAAAAAATGGTAGCTTTGTTTTAAATGATGGAACTATTTCTAATAACTCGGCAACGTATGGTGGCGGTGTATACGTCGATGCAGACAGTAGCTTTGCCATGAGCGGTGGTACCATTGGTGGAACAACAGCGGAGAAAAATACCGGTACAACAAACGGTGGAGGTGTATCCGTTAATGTAGGTGGTACATTCACTATAACTGGCGGAACCATAAGTGGTAATGAGTCTCAAAATGGCGGTGGTATATTTACAGGTGGGAAACTCTCTCAAAGTGACGGCACCATAAGCGCTAACACAGCTTCAAACAATGGTGGAGGTATCTATTTAAACGATGGAACTTTTACCATGACGGGAGGAACAATTGGTGGCGCTCTAGATGCAGATGCAAATAAAGTAAACACCGATGGTGGTGGTATTTTTGTCAATTACGGTTCTGCTGCTATTATAGATGGTGGAACTATCAGCAGCAATAAAGCTGGCCTTTCTGGCGGGTGTAGCGGCGGTGCTATTTATGTTGAAGATGGTGCTACAGTAACTATGAAGTCCGGTTTCATTACAGGAAATAGCGCCGATAAAGGTGGTGCAATTGCTGTAAATGGTGACGGTAATTATGGTCCTGGTTTTACTACAAGCCCTTCAAAATTTACCATGAGTGGTGGTACCATAAGCGGAAATACAGCTTCACATGATGACAGAAATCACAGTATAGGTGGTGCGGTACTTGTATCTGGTAGTCTTGCATCATTTATTATGAATGGGGGCACAATTATTGACAATGATGCTATAG
>CAYJOZ010000216.1:0-3042 GCA_964371925.1 uncultured Treponemataceae bacterium
ACAACAAAGTCATTGCTAACTATTCCATTAATTTCAGCAAGTGATGAAGTATTAGGTGTTTTACAAATTATAAACCCACTTGATGTACATGGTAATGTAGCTGAGTTTGATAATGATGCTGAGTTCTACCTGCAGCATTTTGCATTTAGTGCAACAAAGGCTCTAGAAAGAACTCGTCTAACGCGCGCTATGGTTATGCGTATGATTCGCATGGCAGGTTTTAGAGACCCTAAAGAAACCGGTTCGCATGTTAATCGAGTGGCTAACTGCTCAGTTGAAATATATGACCAATGGGCACATAACCGTAACATATCGGAAGAAGAAAAAAACAAATACCGAGATACATTAAAAATTGCCGCTATGTTACATGATGTGGGTAAAGTTGGTATCCCTGATACAATATTAAAGTTGCCAAGAAAGTTTACTCCCGAAGAATATGATATTATTCGCACCCATACTTGTATTGGAGCAATGCTATTTGATACTTTAGAGTCCCCAATTGATGACATGGCACTGCAAGTGGCATTGCATCATCATGAAAGATGGGATGGACAAGGTTATCCTGGTAGGATTGATGTAAGTAAGGCGGTTATGGGAAAAACTGAGACAATGTTGTTTGGATCCCCTTTGCTAAATGAAGAGATACCATTAGCAGCAAGAATTGTATCCCTTGCTGACGTTTATGATGCTCTTTCTTCTAAACGTGTGTATAAAGACGCTTGGGATCATACATCAGTAATCGAAGAGATTAAGTCTCAATCAGGAAAGCAATTTGATCCAGAAGTTGTAGATGCATTTATTGAGATCTTACCTGACATTGAACGTATTTATGCCACTTTTCCTGAAGAGTAAGATTTAAAAAAGGATTAATTATGTCTAATAAAAAAGCGCAAACGATAGCAGAAGGTATGCTTGTCGTAGTAGCCATTGTATGGGGTAGTGGATTTATTGCTACTGAGTATGCAATAGATTCTGGAATGCCAAACTCACTTATATTAAGTATTCGTTTTATGCTTGCCTCACTTATAATGTGCATCTTTTCAATTAGAGAAATTGTACAAGTTGATAAGCGAACCTTGTTTCATGGTTTTATTGCAGGTTTTTTATTATTTTTGGGTTTTTTTATACAAATTATAGGTCAGTCACAAACAAGCGTATCTAATGCAGCCTTTTTAACAGCCACCAACGTTGTAATGGTTCCCTTTATTGTTTGGGCAATTTCAAGGCATAAACCCAAAACTCAAACATTTGTATTAGCTACTACAACTTTAATAGGAATTGCTATTCTAACACTGAATTTTGAAAATGGATTATCATTCAATTCTGGCGATATTTCAGTGCTACTATGTGCTTTAATGTTTGCTTTGCATATTGCATACTTAGGTATATTTTCTAAAGGATTAAACACTAAAGTGTTAACATTTTTGCAACTATTTACTGCCGGTTTTGTTTCCACTGTAGTTTTTTTAGTTGCAGATATTAACGCTGTTACTACAGCTTCATTACAAAAAGGCATTTTACCGACCGTATATCTTGCCTTGTTTTCTACACTCTTTTGTTATTTTTTTCAAACAAAAGGACAGCAAATTGTTCCACCTGGAAAGGTTGGAATAATTCTTTGTACTGAAGGATTGTTTGGAAGTATATTTGCTATTATATTAGGATTAGAAGTTGTTACGTCGGGAATTATCATTGGTGGTTTAATTATTATTACTTCTGTGATGCTTACTGAAGTTGATATAACTTTCAAAAAAACGAAAAAGACTGTTTAATTATTTTTTTGAGTATAAGGTACAATTTACTACAGGGATGTGAGCCTTATCAATTTTTGTAACTCTCTATCAAGCACATTGGCAAATTGATTTAAATCTTTTTTTGAATACGCATTAGTTTTCATTTCTGGAATTCCGTTTTGAATTAGTTCTAAATTGAAATTTCTAAATGACAAGCTTTCTCGGATATTTTCTTCAGTGTATACCTTACCTCTGTCGGTAATAACAATAATGCTTTTTTCTACTAATCGTGCTGCAAGAGGAACATCTCTTGTTATTGCCATATCGTTAGTGCTTACATTTTCTACGATATAATTATCTGCTGCATCTGCAGAATTATCTGCTACAATCATTGTAATGATATCTAAAGCGGGTAGGGGAATTGTGCGATTCGCTACAAAAGTTGTATGAATAGAAAGGCGTTTTGCAAATCTAATTATGAGCTCTCGCACTTGCACTGGGCAAGAATCTGCATCAACCCAAAGTGTAAAATTGCTCACGGTACAATCCTGTCAATATCTTGAATCATTTTTAATGTAATTCTTTCTACTTCGTTTTGAGTTTTAGCTGACTCATCATCTTCTTTTCCGAGTGCATCCAATTGCTTTTTTAATTCTTCATATTTCATTCGGTCTTTTAATAACTCATCGCAAATCATAATACCACTTAATATTGCAACCTTCTTTAAGTCTGTGTTGTGAGCCATCAATTTGACTTCTCTTGTGACTTGCGTGAAATGTGATAATAATTTTTGAAGATACTCATTATCCTCTTTTGCTTCTATAGTGAAAGAAGTACCTAGTAAATCAATATTTAACTTGCCCATAGTATTAAAATATATCCAATTGAGCACTTTGCTCAGCGCTGTTTAGCATACCTTTATGTTCATCATTAGAAACGGTTGTAGTCTCTGCAGAAAAACTTTCACTTGGTTGTGCATCAAAGCTGTCATGTGTTTTTTCATATGTAGGTTCAACTTGCTCCATAGTTGTATCGTTGACTATTGCTTCTGTATGTGTTTCTGCTTTGATAGTGTTTTGTTGACCTTGTCTAAGATTGTCTTCAACTGTGTTGAGCTTGTCAAGAACATTTAAGATGCCTTGTTCGATAGACGCTTCATCTTTTTCTAAACGTTCGCATTGTTCTTTTAAAAGTTCAATTTCTGTTACGAGATCTTCGTTTTCCGCTGCAAGCTTTGCCTTTTCGTTTTGGAGTTCTGTTATTTTCGCTAAGGCATGTTCTACTTTTTGTTCAAGTAATTTTATTTGTT
>CAYJOZ010000217.1:0-3041 GCA_964371925.1 uncultured Treponemataceae bacterium
GATACTCCTAAGGTAACATTAATGAACTCTATGTTCATTGGGTGTAAATCTCTGAATACATTAGACCTAAGTAGTTTTAATACTTCAAATGTCACCTTTATGAGCTCTATGTTCAGTGGATGCCAATCTCTGAATACATTAGACCTAAGTAGTTTTGATACTTCAAATGTCACCTTTATGAATTCTATGTTTAGTGGATGTACCACTTTGGGAATTCTAGATCTCAGTAGTTTTGATATATCAAAAGTATCTTCAAGTGACAATATGTTTGATGGTTGTACAAGTGTTGTAACTGCTTATGCAAGAACAGAAGCGGACCGGCTTATTTTAGATAGTAGTTCTGGTAAACCAGGTAATGTAAATTTTGTAGTAAAATAAACTAAGCTAAATTAAACACATCAAGGAGATAAACTATGAAAAAAATAATTATAACAATAGCACTTGTATGCTTCGCGCTACCACTCATTGCCCTTACGGGTACGGTTACAGAAATTTCGGGGAGGGTAGAAATAGAAACAGATACGGGTTGGAAGCCTTTACAAGTGGGCGATAGTATAGATACCGGGAAAATTATTTCAACAGGTTTTCGCTCAAATGCCATTATTCAAGTGGCAGGCTCAAATATTATGGTTAACCAATTAACGCGTCTTACGCTTGACCAGTTGACAGAAACAAACGAGGCTCATGAGTCTGAAATATTTTTAGACCTAGGCTCAATTAGTGCTGATGTAAAATCTGCAGAAAATAAACGAGTTGGCTTTGTGGTAAATACACCCGTTGCAACTGCTTCTGTTAGAGGAACTAGTTTTAGAATGGATTTAGATACACTTTCAGTTACAAGTGGCTTAGTTGATTACCGAGGCAAAAGCACCTTAGAGATGCCTGTTGTAAAGGGAAACTCAACAATTATAATGCCTAGTGGGGTAGTTGCAAAACCTGTTGAAACAAAAATTGCAACAACACTTGGCCAAACAGTGGGAACTGCTCCAATACCCTCAATAGCGCTTATAGCAGATTCTGCAATAACACAAAAAGAAGATAAAGAAGCTAAGGCGGTATATTTTGAGTTTGTAATAAAATAAACTTGAAAAGATAAAAAGGAATAATAGTGAAAAAAATTGGTATAATAATCGTGGTTTGTATGTTTTTCTGTGGCGTAGGTTTTTCGCAGTCGGCAGAAAAGGTGTCTCAAATAATGGAAGCACAAGAAGTGAGTCTTTTAGATGTGTCCTATTTTGCAGCAACGTATTTAGATATTGTAGAAATTACTACTCTTGAAGAGTTTAGCTTAAATGCCTTAAAGCGGTATGCAGAGCTTTCAAAAATTAAAGACTCAACTAGTGCTTTATCGTATAAAGAGTTTTCATATTTTTGTACGCAGGTGTGGAATATTCCTGGTGGGTTGTTTTTTACAATAACTAGGTCTCCACGATATGCATTTCGAGAATTGCAATCAATGAGTATTATTCATCCAAATGTTCAACCAAATGATAAGATTAACGGTACTCAGGCGCTTACCATAATGACAAAAATTATTGAATATTCAGAGCAACATAATACGATTGATTTACAACAATATGTAAAAATGCCACTGAAATTTCATATTCATAATAGATAGAGGGAAAATGTGAAAAAAGTTATACTAGTATTGATAATCGTGGGATCCATTAATCCCTTATTCTCGGCTTCCTGGTCTGGTACCGTAGATGGTAATGTGGCTGTAACAGGTGAAACAGATGACCTGGCACTTGATACTACTGATAGATTTACCTTTCAAACATTTATACCCTTTGGCATACAAGTACCGATGGCAATAACTGCTGAAGCATACTATGAGTTTGCCTACTCTAATCCGCTAAAAGGTGGCTCAGAAAGTATGGCTCACATTGTAGATATTCCTGTTCTAAATTTTACGGCTCAGTTTCCTCTTCAAGATACCAGCACTCTAACGTTAGATGTTGGACGTTTTAATGTATATGATGTAACAGCGTTAATACTTTCCCAGCCAATTGATGGATCCAGAATAGCATTTACAGGTGAATCGTATGAACTTTCTACACATATAGGGTTTACGGGATTCTTAAATGCTTATGATGTAGCTATGTTTGGTGTAGTAAATACAAATATTTTATCTGATGTGTATACACTCGCACCTGCATTTGCTCTGGCAAATGTAACATTTCGTTTGCCATATCTTTTTGATGCACAGCATACTTTTTCTGCAGAATTGCATGGGGCAGTAGATGTAACGGGCAATATTACTACTTCTAACCGCTTTTATGGAACGCTTGGATTGCAAGGTCCGTTGGGAGAATCATTTTATTACAATGCATCTTCAACACTTAGTTATGTAATATTAACAGAAAATGTGTTGGGTAATATGTCAATACTAGAATTATCAGCATTTTTACCCTTTGCAAACTCAATACTTACGTGGAAAACAGTGTTTGCAACTGGTGGTATAGAAAATAATTTTATACCAATTACAGAAATACTTGCAAATATGGATAGCTCTATTCCGTATGGTGGTATAGTAAAAAGTGGTTTGATTGCAGTTCTCCACCCAGTAGATTCACTCTTCTTTCTTGTAGAATCGGATGTGCTTTTTAATGTGATGGATGATGTACGGGATAAGGGATATTTAGGTGTGCAGTGGAATGTTTCAAGCCGATGGGATATTGCCTCTGATGTGCAATTAGTGGGTTCTGTTGGAAACTTTTTTTCAAGTGATCCTGCACAAAAGCCATATTTAGATGCAAGTGTAGCATTGTCGGTTACATTTTAATATTATGTTGTAAAGGCCACTTGTAGTTCTAAAACAATATAATATGTAAAAAGTTACAAAAAAAGTGCATTTTTTTAACTTTTTGTAGTATATCACTTGACATTTGGCGTAAAAGGTATATACTGTGCATACTTAGTACATACGAATTAGCACGGCCTGTTTTTACTATTTTCCGTGAGGATGCAAATAAATCATCTTTTTTGAGTACGCATCAAAGAAACACCAGTATATATGCTGGTGTTTCTTGTATTTTAAA
>CAYJOZ010000218.1:0-3006 GCA_964371925.1 uncultured Treponemataceae bacterium
AAGGTATTAAAGCCTATCATACAGAAGAAAACAGTATTATCATTATTACCCATAATGCAAAACTCCTTGAAAAGCTTCCTGTAGACTTTGTGCATATTTTGGATGATGGAAAAATTATCCAAACAGGTACAAAGGACTTAGGTTTAGAAATTGTTGCTAGAGGGTTTTCTGCACGAGAAACAACAGAGGCCTAGTATGAGCGATAATTCAGAAAAAACATTTATTGACGACATAGACAGAAGTGTGTATGACGTTATTGATTATATAAAACCTTCTCTTACCGTAGATTCTGGACTTACAGAAGAAGTGG
This sequence comes from uncultured Treponemataceae bacterium, assembly GCA_964371925.1. GTDB lineage: Bacteria > Spirochaetota > Spirochaetia > Treponematales > Treponemataceae > CAYJFX01. The sequence continues at coordinate 311 of CAYJOZ010000218.1, forward strand.
TTAGAAGAATATCAAAAGAAAAAAATGACCCAGAATGGATGACAGAGTTTCGATTAAAAGCGCTTAAGCAATATCTTGAAACACCTCTTCCAAATTGGGGTGCGCCACTAGACGAACTTAACATGGATAATATTGTTACCTATGTTCGACCCGATACAAGCATGAAAGAAAACTGGGAAGAAGTTCCTTCAGAAATAAAAAACACTTTTGAGCGCTTGGGGATTCCAGAGGCTGAAAAAACAAGTCTTGCGGGTGTCGGTGCACAGTATGACTCAGAAGTTGTGTATCACAACGTGCAAAAAGAAGTTGAAGAACTTGGTGTTGTGTATACCGATATGGAAAGCGCCCTTCATGGCCCGTATGCCGACAAGGTAAAAGAACACTTTATGAAACTTGTTCCAATTACTGATCATAAATTTGCGGCTCTTCACGGCGCTGTATGGTCTGGAGGTTCATTCGTATATGTTCCACCTGGAGTGCAACTTGAAGTGCCATTACAATCTTACTTTAGATTAAATGCTGCAGGTGCGGGGCAATTTGAGCACACATTAATTATAGTAGATAAGGGAGCCTCACTTCATTTTATTGAAGGCTGTTCTGCTCCAAAGCATAACGTTACAAACTTACATGCAGGCTGTGTTGAGCTTTTTGTTGAAGAAGGAGCGCGCCTTCGATATTCAACAATAGAAAACTGGTCAAAGAACATGTATAACTTAAACACAAAACGTTCATTAATAAAAAAAGATGGAATAATGGAATGGGTAAGTGGTTCTTTTGGATCACATACTTCATACCTTTATCCAATGACAATTTTGCAAGGCGAAAGCTCACGCATGGAATATACCGGCATTACCTTTGCAAGTAACGGACAAAACTTAGATACCGGTGTAAAGGTTGTGCACAATGCACCAAACACTTCATCGCATCTTTTTGCAAAGTCAATTTCGAGAGATGGTGGAGAATCCACCTTTAGAAGTGAAGTAAGCGTAAGCGCAAAGGCTTCTAAAAGTAAATCATCAACATCATGTGAGTCTTTAATGCTCGACAGTAATTCAAGAAGCGATACGGTGCCGGTTTTAAATATTCACTGTGATGATGTAAGTGTAGGACACGAAGCTAAGATAGGACAAATTAGCGATGAGGTTATTTTTTACCTTATGAGCCGAGGAATAAAAGAAGAAGATGCAAAGGCAATGGTTGTAGGTGGATTTGCTGAACCAATTGCAAAGCAGCTTCCGCTTGAATATGCTGTTGAAATGAATAACTTAATTCATCTTGAGATGAATGGAACGATAGGGTAAGGGGGAGTAAATGAGTATAAAAAATATTGTAAACGAACTTCCCGTTGCAACATGGAATCACCTTGGAGTAAATGGAGCAAAAGTTCCATCTTTTCCTAAAAATGCAGAACAAAAAGACTTTGATTTGCAAATAGCTCTTCCGTTAAGTGTTGAATTTAAGGAAGTGAATATTGCAAGTAGAGGTGATGATGCATTAGAAGAGTTTGTGAGTCAAAATAGAAATGCACAGCTTTCGTTTACCGTCAATGAAGATGTAAAAGAGCCTCTTCATATACGGGCAAATATTACACGAGAAAAAAATGCGCTATATGAAAGTCTTTCAATCAATGTAGAGAAGGGCGTTCATACAAATATTTTTCATGTGATATCTTCAGAAAAAGATGCAAATGCATATTATGCAGGGCTTTTAAAGTTACGAGCAGAAAAAGATTCAAATGTGCATATAACAATTGCACAGCTTTTAGATGATACCACTCAGGATTGGTCTCAGTTGGTTATTGATGCTGAAGATAGTGCAAATGTAGAAGTGGTGAGAATTCTTTTAGGCGCAAAGCATACCTTGAATGCCATTAAAACCAATTTGATTGGAGATGGCGCACATTTTGCTCTCAGTACTTATTACCACACAGGTGGTGACAATATAATTGATATAAATGATGTTGCACTTCATACAGGAAAAAACACCGATAGTGATATGTACTTTGGTGGAATCTTAGACGGTAATGCAACAAAGATTTATAGAGGAACCATTGACTTTAGAAAAGGCGCTGTAAAAGCAACCGGAAAAGAAATTGACGATGTTCTACTAATGAGCCCAAATGTGCATAATAGAACATGCCCTTTAATTCTCTGCGGAGAAGAAAGTGTTGCAGGGGAACATGCAGCAACAATCGGTCGCTTTAATGATGAGCAACTTTTTTATCTTTGCTCAAGAGGCTTGTCGGAAGAACAAGCAAAGCAGCTTTTAGTAGATGCAAAACTATACAATGTTGTAAGCAAAATTAAAGATGAAACTTTGCAAGAAAAAGTAATTCAGTTTGCAAAACAAGGAATAGAATAAATGATAACTGTAGTTAAAGATTTTCCAACCTTACAGGTAACCGAAAACGGAAAAAGGCTCGTATATCTTGATAGTGGTGCCACATCTCATAAACCTGTTTCGGTTATTGAAGCAGTGAAAAAATATTATGAAACATCAAATGCAAACCCACATAGAGGCGTGTATGAACTTTCTGCGCGAGCTACAATGATTCATGAACAAGCTCGCTCAAAACTAAAAACATTTATTAATGCGCCAAAAGAACATGAAATAATTTTTACAAAAGGTGCAACTGAAGCTTTAAATCTTGTAGCCTACAGCTATGGAATGGCATTTCTAAAGTCTGGCGATGAAAT
>CAYJOZ010000219.1:0-2938 GCA_964371925.1 uncultured Treponemataceae bacterium
CTCCTGTTATTTCGTTTGCAAAAAACCATTGTTTATTTTCCATAGTTTACCCTTCCTAATAATTCATTCACCTTATTTTGCAGCTATTAATGCTCATTCCCCTACGTTGATAATACCAAATATTTATTGCTCACACACTACACCTTAAATCCGCTTGAAATACTTCCAGCTGGGCACGCTTTTTTGCAGTCTCCGCAGCGAACACATTCTGGTGATGATATGTTCACCTTGCCGCAGATAGTCTTTTTTCCTTCAACCTTATCTGCTTTGCGTATTTTTTTTATGGGATCTATTTGCATATGACAAGCACTTTTACACTTTCCACACCGTGTGCATGTATGCGAATCTACTTCCATTTTATAAAAACTAAGCCCATTAAAAATCGCATAAAAAGCACCAAGGGGACAAAGATACTTACAAAAAGGACGATATAATAATATTGATGCGATAGTAATGAGTCCTAGCAAAGCCATTTTCCAGTTAAACAAAAAGCCAATAGCTTGTTGTAAACTTTCATTTTGGCTCACCAATGGAATACCACCTTGCAAAGAACCAACAGGACAAATCCAGGTACAAAAATATGGAGACCCTAGCCCAAATTGATTTACGGCTATCACGGGCAAAAGTATTACAGGAATTAACAACATGAGATATTTTAAATATCTCATAGGGGCATCAATTGCCTTTGGAATTCTTATTAGCCGAGCTTTATCTTCTTCTCGTAGCCTCAATAAAGGAATCTTGTAAAGCAAGTCTTGAAAAAAACCAAACGGACATAAAAAACCACACACAAAACGCGCAAAAACAACCCCAAAAAAAGCAAGCATCCCAGCTACGTACAAGGAAATGTCGTGACTTCTCCCACCTACTACAGCTTGATATGCACCAATAGGACAGGAGCCTAAAGCACCTGGGCACGAATAACAGTTTAAGCCAGGTACACACACATACTTAGACTTACCATTATATATCTTACCAGTAAAAAAACCCACGATATAGGAATTGGTTATAATTGTAATTATAAACTGGCATACATATCTCTTGTTTTTTTCAAACCAGCCTCTCAGTTTTTTCAAATTAGAATCCTCATCTATACTCGAATTATTTGTAAATTATACATTATCAATCGCCCTCTTTTCTGCCCGCACAATTAATAATTATTCATTACTAATTATTAATTAAACTAACCTATTCCGATACATTCCAAACAAATGAGAACAGCCTTTTGAAGAACAACTCCGGCTTCGCCTCGTAAAAAGCCTAGCAAAATAAGACAAATACTTGCTATGAGCAAAGAATACTTCAGAATCCTTCTGTCTACAAAGCGGGAGCTATTTTTCTGCGCAACACTATTCTCATGTTTCATATCTACTCCTGTATAGATTCAAGTGCAATAGTAATGTAATTTAAATATGTTTCCGCTGGGTTCACAGGAGGTGCCGCTACTATTGGGGAACCAATTATATTTCCATTGGAATCAACCATAAGCGTAGTAGGTATTGCTGTCACATTTTGTAAGACTCCATTTAAACTCTCATTCGCTAAAAGCACCATAAAATCACCATCAACAGAATCCACAATCTCATGAGCTACTTCAACTCCATGCGGAACATCCGTAAGTATTGTAATCATATTTACGCCCTCTGGAAGCATGTCCGAATGTAATTCAGCTAAATCTGGCATCTCATTTACACACGGACCACACCATGTTGCCCAAACGTTTACCATAGTAACATCATAATCTTCAAACACACTTTGATCCACAGTTTGTCCATCTAGTGTTTCTGCTTGAAATGCAGAAAAATTAAAATTTACACCTCTAGCATCCTGTGCCACATCTTCTTTTTCTGGGTCAAACACAAAAATATTTTTCTTAAAATCACGCAAAACAGCTATAAGTTCATCAAATTGTTCTTCTTCGCCATCTTCCAATACCAAGTGCGAAAAATCATCATTGTATGCATAATAAAAAATATTTTCATCAGATTCAGCAATTTTTTGAACATTGGAAAAAGACATTTCAATTTCTGCCAGCGATAAAGCTTGATCAACTGCAACACTCGTGCGCATTATTGCACCTGCTTGAAAGAGATATTTGCTTACTTGTTCTCGAATTGCAAGTTTTTCTTGCTCTGTTGCAGTAACAGAATCAAATGCAGTTATCAAATCAAATATTCCATCTGAATACACAACCAACATGGTTACCGCATCAGAAATAGGATATATTTCTAGTTGTCCTTGCTGTATCAATTCAAGCATTAACTCAGGGACAACAAATCCAAATCCAGATTCCTTACTATACACAGCATCATCACGCTCTTGTAGCAGCACGGTTGCTCCACCAAGCGTTTTCATCTTCTCTTCATTAAACTCATAACTAGCCCCAGCTGAAATGGTGCTTACAAAAAAAAGGGTTAGCATTACACCCATTAATAGTTGTTTCATTTTTACCTCTTATTTACAATATACTATTATAACAAAGAATATGGCAAGTAGTTACAAAAAAAACCACCTTAACAGGTGGTTTTTTATTCTAGGCAAGCAGCCTATTCTGACTTAACTTCTTCACAGATATTAAGCTCAGTATCTCTGTCAAAAAACTTTCCTTTTTCCATTAAAGGAACAAAGTTTGCAATGTCACCAATTTGAACAGTTACATTTGGATCAGTTCTTGAAATAACTGATTGATTTTTTGTGTTCAAGTAAAGGTGTGTTTCAGCCCCTAGAGGTTCAATAACAGATACTTTTAATTGCATGTTATTTGCAGCAGCTGGAGAAGCTTTGTATTCTAGGTCTTCTGGGCGAATACCGAAGTATACTTCTTTTCCAATATATGCTTTAAGTGTTTTTGCTTGTTCGTCGGTAGGACTTAATTTGAAAGAACCTTCATCAACAACAATTTTTCCACCTTCTTCTAATACTTTTACAGTTAAGAAGT
>CAYJOZ010000220.1:0-2899 GCA_964371925.1 uncultured Treponemataceae bacterium
ACACTTGTTCTTACTTTCATAGTATACTCCAATTTTTCCCTGTCAAAGACTACAGATTTCGTCCGCGTAGTTTACCTTTTTTTGCTAAACCATCGTGATGGTGCATTTTAAGCAACGCGTCGACCTGAGTCATTGTGTCTAAATCTACCCCAACCAAAATGAGTAGAGAAGTACCACCTAATAGCATTGAAATGCTTTGTGGCAATCCAAACAAATTCTGTACAATTGTAGGCAGAACAGCAATACCTGCTAGATATAATGATCCTGGCAATACAAGCCTGTTCAATACTCGTTGCAAGTACGTTTCTGTGTTGTCTGTTCTTATTCCGGGAATTGAGCCGCCATTTTCCCGAATGTTCTTTGCCATTTCTGTGGGGTTCAAGGTTACCTGAGTATAGAAATAAGCAAAAAATACAATAAGAAGTACTAACGCTATATTATAAACCCACCCTGTAGGAGTGAGTACCGCTGCTAGTCTATTTAACCAGCGCACATTCGGACCTAAACTTGTTGCAATTTGCAAAGGAAAGGTCAAAAATGATGAAGCAAAAATTACAGGAATAACTCCTGATGGATTAAGCTTAAACGGAATGTAGGTATTTTGCCCACCATACATTTTACGCCCAACAACACGTTTTGCGTAATGTATAGGGATTTTTCTTTGCCCTTGTTGTTCGTATACAACAAGGCAAATTATAACAAAGAACATGATGGCAACTAAAACAGTAATAGGTAGCATTGAAGTTTGCTCTCTAACCATTTCATACAAGTCAACAACTGCAGCAGGTAATCGAGCAACGATACCAGCAAAAATGATCATTGAAATACCATTCCCGATTCCGCGAGCTGTTATTTGCTCTCCAAGCCAAATCGCAATCATAGTTCCTGTTGTAACTGTAAGCATAAATAACAAAGTAAAACCCAATGTACTTTGCATTACAACAGCATTCGGAATTGAATCAACAAGAACAGTACCAGCATAACCTTGAATCATAGCAACAAATACTGTTGCAATTCTTGTCCATGACTGAACCTTTCGTTGTCCACCTTCTTCTTGCGAAATCCGCTTTAGCGACGGAAAAATAATGAGTGCCAAGTTCATAATAATCTGTGATGAAATGTATGGCATAACACCTAACATGAACACAGAGAAGTTTGAAAATGCACCACCAGCGAAAAAGTCCATATAGTCAACGAAAGCATTTCCTTGACTAAATGAGTCAAAGTAAGCTGTAAGCGCTTGAGGACTAATTCCAGGAACGGTAAGAATACTACCTAACCGAAACACTGCCAGTACTCCAAGAGTAAAAAGCAGTCTTTCGCGGAGTTCCTTGACCCTAAACATATTTACAATAGGATTGTTTGCCATCTTAATTCCCTACTTCCTAATCACCAGAAACGGTAACCGTTCCACCGGCTTTTTCGATTTTTTCTTTAGCTGTAGATGAGATTTTAGCCACTTCAACAGTTAATTTTTTTGTAACATCCCCGTTTGAAAGAATCTTTACTAAAGGTTTTGCATTTTTGTTAATCATACCTTTTTCTGAAAGAGTCTTTACATTCACGGTTTCACCATCGGCATATTTTGCATCAAGATCACAAAGGTTTAGTACTAGGTATTCTTTCTTAAACGGATAGTTTGAGAAACCTCGTTGTGCAATACGTCGGAATAAAGGCATTTGTCCACCTTCAAAACCTACATAAACTTTCCCACCTGAGCGAGATTGTTGCCCTTTATTACCTCGACCTGCTGTTGTTCCTCTACCAGAAGAAGAACCACGACCGACTATTCTTTTTTTCTTATTAGCACCTTTTGGTGCTGAGAGATTAAAATCTGACATTATTTTATCTCCTCAACTTTTACTAAGTGAGAAACTGCTGCAACCATACCTAATATAGCAGGAGTTGCTTCTTGTTCTACACTTGAGTTTATTTTCTTTAAGCCCAAAGATCGAACTGTTGCCCGTTTAGGAGGTTTTTGACCAATGGTGCTTTTTACTAAAGTAACTTTAATTTTTTTTACTGCAGCCATAATTACCCCCACATATCGTTTAGGGTTTTGCCCCTATTTTTTGCAACAGCACTTGCGTTCATAACATTTTTAGCAGCTTTGAAAGTTGCTCTAACTACGTTCACAGATGTGTTTGATCCTAAAGACTTAGACATAACGTCTGTAGCTCCGGCTGCTTCCATGATTGCACGAACAGCACCACCAGCGATAATACCAGTACCACCACAAGCAGGCATTAAAAGTACTTTTGCACCTTTATAGTCAGCTTGAATTCTATGTGGGATTGTACCATTTTTCAAAGGCAATTGAATTAAATTTCTCTTTGCCTTATCGATACTTTTTCTGATAGCTTCAGTTACATCGTTAGCTTTACCAAAACCATAGCCAACTCGACCTTTTTTATCTCCAACAATTGTTAAAGCAGAGAAAGAAAATCTTCGTCCACCTTTAACAACTTTTGCAGTTCGGTTAAGCTTTACAAGTTTTTCGACAAACTCTTTAGGTTGGTCTCTATCAAAATTCTTTTTGCGTTCCATAGATTCTCCTAAAATACGATGCCGGCTTTACGTGTGCCGTCTGCTATAGCTTTTACTACACCATGGTATAGATAGCCGTTGCGATCGAAAACTACAGAAGTAACTTTCTTTTCTTTAAGACGTTTACCCATTTCTTCACCAATTTTTTCTCCACTTGCCACTGTTGGTTTTAGTGAAGCAAAATCTTTTTCTAATGTTGAAATAGAAGCCAATGTCTTACCTTCATCGTCATTTATTACCTGCACATACAAGTTACTGTTACTACGAGTAACTGTCATACGTGGCCTGTCGGCAGTTCCGTGCAAGCGTTTTCGGATGTGGATTTTTCTTTTAAGCCTTTTTCTTTGCTTAT
>CAYJOZ010000221.1:0-2892 GCA_964371925.1 uncultured Treponemataceae bacterium
TACTTGCAATTGAAGGCGCAGCTTCACAAGGTGTGCTTTGGGGAATAATGACCCTTGGTGTATTTATTACGTTTCGTCTTTTAGACTTTCCAGATCTAACAGTAGACGGAAGCTTTGCTCTCGGTGGAGCTGTATCTGCGGTAATGATTGCAGCTGGCATTAATCCCATAGTATCTCTTTTAGTAGCCTTTGTTGCTGGTGGCTTAGCTGGAATTGCAACAGGTTTATTAAATACAAAATTAAAAATACCTGGTATTTTAGCAGGTATTTTAAGTATGATAGGACTTTATTCAATTAATATTCGTGTTATGGGTAAAGCCAATATTCCTTTACTCGGTGTTGAAACACTAATGTCACAAATATCAGATGTTTTTGGATTTGATAGAACACTTTCATCTCTTATAATTGGTCTTATCATTTCAATTATTGTAATTGCAGCACTTTACTGGTTCTTTGGTACAGAAATAGGGTGTTCAATTCGTGCAACAGGAAGTAACCCAAAGATGGTTCGCGCTCAAGGTATTGATACCGATGGAATGAAACTTATTGGTCTTTCTTTATCAAATGCACTTGTTGCACTCTCTGGTGGACTAGTTGCTCAAAGCCAAGGCTATGCTGATGTTGGAATGGGGACAGGTACAATTGTAGTTGGTCTTGCTTCAATAATCATCGGTGAAGTACTTTTTGGAAAACGATTTTCTTTTGGCAGAATGCTAGCAAACCTTGTGTTAGGTTCAATTGTATATAGAATTATTATTGCGGTAGTATTACAACTAGGATTAAAGTCAACAGACTTAAAATTATTAACTGCTATCATAGTAGCACTTGCTCTTTCAGTTCCAGTTATTCAAGCTGCAATGCCTCGAAAAAAGGTACAAGTTTTAACAAAAGAAAATGGAGGATCAAATGCTTAAACTTACAAATATAACAAAAACATTTAATCCTGGAACAATTACAGAAAAACATGCTATAAAAGGTATAGATTTTCATTTAGAACCAGGAGACTTTGTAACTATAATCGGTGGCAATGGGGCAGGGAAGTCTACGCTACTTAATCTGATATCTGGTGTATACTCGGTTGATTCAGGTGAAATTATACTTGACGGGATAAATATTACCAATAAAAAAGAGTTTAAAAGAGCAGAGTTTTTAGGTAGAGTATTTCAAGATCCAATGATGGGCACTGCTGCTAATATGCAAATTCAAGAAAACCTTGCACTTGCATATAGAAGAGGAAAAAAACGTGGCTTTTCTTGGGGAATTAATCATGACGAAAAAGACATGTATAAAGAAAGATTATCTCACCTTGACCTTGGACTTGAAAACCGCATGGCCTCAAAAGTTGGTTTATTATCTGGTGGACAGAGACAAGCATTAACACTTTTAATGGCATCATTAAAGAGACCAAAGCTTTTGTTGCTTGATGAACATACAGCTGCACTTGATCCAAAAACGGCAAAAAAAGTTTTAGAGCTTACAGAAGAAATTATTGCTGAAGAAAGACTAACAGCCTTTATGGTAACGCATAATATGAAACACGCGATTCAATATGGTAATCGTCTTATTATGATGCACGAAGGAAAAATTATTTATGATGTAAAGGGTGAAGAAAAGAAAAAGCTTGAAGTTTCTGACCTTCTTAAAAAGTTTGAAAGCGCTGGTGATGACGGTGCTGTAAACGATAGGATGATCTTGAATTAATGTATAATTGTTCGGGTGAAGCAAAGTATAGAAGGTATCCGCAGATTAAAGGATTAATGTGATTTCCATTAGATTGTGCTACATAGATGCTGTGCTAATAAAATTCATCTTCACCAAGTATATAAAAAAATTTAGATTTTTGCGGTAAACATAACAAAGCTTGACGTTTAAGAATAAAAATTTGCGTAATCCGTGGATATATATTAAAAAAAAGCAGTTCATAACATATTTTGAACTGCTTTTTTTACTTGTAAGTTATATCTTACTTGCTTAATTCGTGTAACTTCCAGTAGATTTCTGATTCATAAATTGCTGTATTCATACTGGCAAGTTCTATTGCTGTTTTTCCGTACATATCTTTAAGACTAACATCGGCACCACTATTAATGAAAACTTCAATAATTTCTGGATTGGTTGTATTTAAACACGCTGCCATTAATGCTGTTAGGCCATCATGATCCTGATAATCCACAATGGCACCATTTTTAATTAGTAATTCTACAATAGTAGGGTCACTAGCATATGCACCTGCATAGAGTAGGGGAGTGCCTCCGTCTTTATCTTGAGCAGTTACATTTGCTCCATTTCTAATTAAAGCCTCTACGTTTTTTGCGGTTCCTAAATTGCATGCAGTTATGAGGGCTGTTCTTCCAATATTATCAGTACCATTTACATCTACACCCAATGCAATTAGTATTTCAATTACATTAGGATAATTATAAGCACTTGCCCACATTAATGTTGTCCAGCCTCCCATATCCTGATCATCAACTTCTGCTCCATATGCTACCAATACACTAATAGCCTCCACAGAATTAAATGTGCTTGCCCATAGGATTGCTGTAGTGCCGGTTGAATTTCGTGCATGAATATCACTACCATTTTCAAGTAATAAATTAATTGCATCGGCATTACTCAAGATGCTAGCAAACATAAGCGGAGTCATACCGTTTTCATTTTTTGCATTAACATCACTTCCGTTCATTATTTCATTTTCAATATCGGTAAGCGTTGCCGTTTCCCAAAAACTTGGTGAAAGTAAGTTATTAGATGCTACAGTAGCGGTATTATTTGTAACACATGCTCCCAGTAAACAACACAATAAAACAAAAAATATGCATTTCCTTATCATAAGATCCTCCATATTCAATATATATTCTCTAAACACATATTGACATTATTATAAATATC
>CAYJOZ010000222.1:0-2891 GCA_964371925.1 uncultured Treponemataceae bacterium
CTTAATAAATATCTTATTTCAAGAGGTAAAATGCTCTAGATAATTTATATTTTCTACTTTACTAAAAACAAAAATAAGTATATAACTATGAATAATGATTTCAAAAAATGATATAAATACTAAGCATAGTGATATTACACAAGGAGTAATCTGGAAACAAATTTTATCACTATTTTTCCCCATATTGTTTGGCATATTTTTTCAGCAGCTATACAATACAGTTGACACAATTATTGTTGGCCGGTTCCTTGGTAAAGAAGCTCTTGCAGCGGTAGGAGGAGGGACTAGCACTTTAATAAACTTGTTCGTTGGCTTCTTTGTAGGTCTAAGTGCAGGTGCGACAGTAATAGTATCTCAATTTTATGGTGCAAAAAATTCTAGAAATGTCCACTATGCTGTACATACAGCATTTGCTCTTGCAATAGCAGGCGGTATTTTCTTAATGATTACAAGCATTTTTGCAGCACCTCTTGCTCTTAAACTGATTGGGACTCCGACAGCCATTTTCAATAAAGCAATTGTGTACTTGCGTATATACTTTGGCGGTATACTTCCTCTTATGATTTTTAATATTAGCTCTGGAATTCTGCGAGCAATTGGAGATACAAAAAGGCCTCTTTACTTTTTAATTGCAGGAATGCTAACCAATATTGTATTAGACCTCCTTTTTATAGGAGTCCTGCGAATGCAGGTTGAAGGTGCTGCAATTGCAACAGTTATAGCACAAACAGTTAGCATGATACTTACTTGTAGGTGTTTAATTAAAACAACTGATTCGTATAAATTACATATCAAAGAAATACGCTTTTCGCTTCCAATACTAAAAAACATGCTGTCAATTGGTTTCCCAGCAGGTATACAAGCAGTTATGTACTCACTTTCAAATATAATTGTTCAAGCAAATATTAACGCCCTTGGAACAAATACTATTGCTGCTTGGGCCGGATTTGGAAGAATAGATAGCTTTTATTGGATGATACTAAACGCATTTGGACTTGCACTGACAACATTTGCAGGACAAAACTATGGTGCGCAAAAGTATGACAGGGTTTTAAAAGGGACTAAAAGCTGTTTATTAATAGCAGTAATGCTTTCTGTAGTAGTATCAACACTAATGTGGATTTTTGCAAAACAACTTTTTTCAATATTTGTTGTTGATGAAAGTGTAATCCAAGTAGGCACTCGTATGGTACGTTTTTTCGCCCAATTTTTTCTTATGTTCATACCTATTGAAGTGTTAGCAGGAGCATTAAGAGGCGCAGGAAAAACATTTGTTCCGACATTAATAAGCATTATCTGTATTTGTCTATTTAGAGTATTATGGCTTGGACTTGTTGTTCCACATAACCAAAATGTATTTACTGTAATGTTATGCTACCCTATCACATGGGCTTTAGCAGCAGGGGCAATTACTATTTACTATATGAGAAAAACATGGCTACCAAAAACAATATGATAGATATACAAAACGAAGAAAATCAAAAAGTTCGATGTCTATTAGTGTATAATATTGCAGATGACGAAGCAATGTATCAAGCAAATGAGCTACAAGGCCTTACCTCTACACTGGGATTTCAAACTGTTCACACAGAATATGTTAGAATAAAGAAACCATCACCCCGATATGTTTTAGGATCGGGAAAAGCAGAAGAAATTGTAGCATGGGCAGAAGAAACAGAGGCAGATTGCATTGTTTTTGATTATCAAATTACACCTACGCAACAACGAAACTGGGAGCGTTTAGCTAATATTCCGGTATACGATCGAGAAGAGATAATACTACGAATATTTGCATCTCGAGCGCAAACAAAAGAGGCGGTCTTACAAGTTGAACTCGCACGTCTTCAGTATTCACTTCCACGGTTAGCTCATTCTTATGGAGATATGGCACGCCAACGTGGTGGAAATTATGGTTCAAAAGGTAGCGGAGAAACCCAGCTAGAACTCGATAGACGCTCTATTTTGCAAAAAATTGCGCTAATAAAAAGTCAGTTAGAAAAAGTTTCGAAAGAACGACTTGTACAGAATAAAAGACGAAGCAAGATGCCAGCATTGACTTGTGCAATAGTAGGATACACCAATGCAGGAAAATCAAGCTTATTAAATGCACTCACTGGATCTGATACCTTTGTGCAAGATGCCCTTTTTGCTACATTAGACCCAACTACAAGAAAGTTGAACGTAAATGGGTTAGTAGATATTCTTATTAGCGACACAGTTGGCTTTATTCGAAACCTGCCTCACACACTTGTCAATTCCTTTCGCTCAACATTAGAACAAGCTGCAAGCGCTGATATAATACTAATATTATTGGATGCATCTGATATGCACTTTGAAAGTCAGTATCAAACGACTTTAGAGGTTCTTTCAGAAATTGGTGCTGAAAATACAAAAAAAATTGTAGTATTCAATAAAATTGATGCACTTGACACAAATGCCTTTTTAAAAACCAGAGTTCTTTCTTATGTTAAAGAACATAATGCAATGCAAATTAGTGCAAAAGAAAAAACAGGCTTTGAAGAGCTAAAAGAAAAACTACAAGAAGAGCTTGTCGGAACGCTTAAAACTTATTGTATTCCACTAATACAAAGCAATGTTGAATATATAATCCGACAACATGGAATAATAAAATCTTGTGATTGGCAGGACGAATATGTTATAATTCAAGCATGGCTTCCCGATAGAATTCGAGAAGCCTTGCATAGTTTTTTAGTGTAATTCTTTACTATATTTTTTCCTCATAACTTCTACTAGCACATAATACAATGGAATTGTTAAAAACATAATCCACCACGGGTGCCACATTCCATATTGCATACCTAAAAAAACATATACTGTTGCAAGCAATACAGGATATAAAAATCTTCTTGCATCCTTGTATAAAATAGCAC
>CAYJOZ010000223.1:0-2884 GCA_964371925.1 uncultured Treponemataceae bacterium
CGCTTGTGTTTGCATCTACAATGTCAACTTCAAGTCCTCTTTGTAAAAGGTGTCGCACAATGTTTTCTTTTGCACCAAAATCCCATAGAACAACTTTTTTATCTTTTCCTGTATTTTTAGAAACAAGTTCTTGGGTTGCAGTGTTTAATGGAAGTCCTGTAACAGAGTTAACGGCGTTGGTAATTGAAAAATCAGCGAGGTCTTTAAGAATAGTTTGCTTTTTTGTATCATTGGTAAGAAAATCAAGCTCGGCGTTATTTTCTTCTACAGAAAAAATGCGTGCATTCATAACACCGCTTTCACGGATTATTTTTGTAAGCTCTCTTGTGTCAACGCCGTATACGCCAATAATATTGTTGTCGATAAGCATTTGTTCAATCTTACCGTTACAACGGAAGTTTGAAGGCTCTTCACAATAGTCGCGAACAATGTAGGCTGTTGCATGGATTTTTTTACTTTCAAAATCGGATGGAATAACGCCGTAGTTTCCAATTAATGGAAATGTTTGCATTATTATTTGACCATAATAACTTGGGTCTGTGAGGGTTTCAAGGTAACCTGTCATTCCAGTTGTAAATACAATTTCACCTGTAATACAACCAGTTGCACCGAAGCTTTTTCCTTCAAATACTTGCCCGTTAGCAAGCAGTATGTATGCTTTGTTTGTCATCTTAAAGACGTATTATATCAGAAAGTTCATAAAGGGGGAATAGGTTTTGAAATTTATTGGTACAAATTATGATTTTTTTTTCGCTAATATCACTTCCTTTTTTCACCGATATTGAATTGAATGGAGTTTAAATGAAACTGTTTGAAAAAATGAGCATTGTTTTAGGAGTTGTAGCATTAACTTTGGCAGCTCTTTTTATACTATTTTTAATCCCGCAATTTTTAGATTTTGGGAATGCTAGACCAAATGCAGTAAATATATTTTCAGTATTTGGAAATGCGTTAGTCTCTGTATATGGCTTTTCAGCTTTACTTATACCAGTCTTTTTGGTTGTTCTAGGTATCATTTCTTTTTCTGCCTCCTGGTCGGAAAAACTAGGCGTGATGCTGGTTGGATCTTTTGTGCCATTTTTATCTGTTGTTGCAATTGAATCATTTACAAAAAGTATTTTTTCAGTTCTCGATGGATCATTGGGCTTAATGGCCTTTAGCGGTTTTTTAATGGTAAGTGCTTTGGTTTGTGCAATTGAGTACGTAATTTTGGGCTTAGTAGCAGATGTGCTGATAAAAAGTAGTTCTTCTAAAAAGGATTATGTGGAAACTATACCTTCAAATGAAGAGAGCTTTATTGAAGATTCTTTCGAACAGGATGATGAAGATAACGTATCTGATGAATTGGTTTCTCTTGAATCAAAGAACGAACGTAGTGTAGAAAATGAAAAAACCACTCTTGTGGAAGAATCTGATGAATATGATTTCGCTGAAAAATTATTTTCTGGAATAAAAAATGACGCGCAACAAGAAGTAACTGTTGTGCCAAGTTTAATGTATGAAGAAGAAACTATCGAACAGGCGGAGGCTCGCGTTGTTGAAATAGCAGCTCAAAGCCCTCCACCTGTTATTGATCTAGGAACAGAAGACGAAATGCAAGCCTATATTGACCTAGAGGATATTACGATTGATTCAGTTGAAAGTGCTGGAAATAGTATTGAAGAAAATGTTGAGCTTTTGAGCGATCCGCAAGATATACAACTTGAATATACTGCCAAAGAGGAACTTGATCCGTATAATTTTTACTCTCTTGATAATGAGGCTGAAAGTATAATCACTAACGAAAGTATCGAGTCTATACCAGACGAACTTGAAGAAGATATAATAGATAGTGACGTAATAGATTTTGGTGATGATATGAATGACTATATCGACTTTGAAGAAGGTGAACCTGACGTAGGTGAGCTTGATGATCTGGAAGATATCCTCGCTGAGTCTTTAGACGATGATATTACTCACTTTGATGATGATATTGATGAAATTGAAACAGAAATAAAACAAGAAGAGATATTATCTGTACCTAAACCGGTAAAAAAGCGGAACGGAGCGTATAAAGTCCCCGTAGAGGGTCTTTTATCAGTTTATTCAGATGATGAATATTGGCTTATTGATGAACCCACAAGACAGGCTGGTGATACCTTAGAGCGAACTTTGAGTGAGTTTAAAATTGAAGCCCAAGTTACAGGTATTCGAAAAGGGCCTGTTGTAACAATGTATGAAATCCTTCCAGCGCCTGGTGTTAAGCTTAGTAAAATAGTTTCTCTAAGTGATAATATTGCTCTACGCCTTGCAGCTCCAAGTATTCGTATCGTTGCACCTATCCCTGGTAAACATGCTGTGGGTATTGAAGTTCCAAACAAAAAGCGCTCAATTGTTGGCTTTAGTGAGCTTATAGATATGAAACTTGACGAGTTTAATAAAATGGCAATCCCAGTAGTTTTAGGTAAAGACATTTCTGGTGAAGCCCAAGTTATAGATTTGGCAAAAACTCCTCACTTACTTATTGCAGGAGCAACGGGTGCTGGTAAGTCTGTATGTGTAAACTCTATGATTTTATCAATTTTATATAAAAGATCTCCGCAAGAAGTGAAGATGATTCTCATAGACCCAAAAATTGTAGAGCTTAAACTGTATAATGATATTCCACATCTTTTGACCCCCGTTATTACTGAGCCTAAAAAAGCATTTCAAGCCTTACAGTATTGTTTGTGTGAAATGGAAAGACGCTATGCACTCTTAGATGGAATGGGTGTTCGAGATATAAGTAGCTATAATAAACGAATAAAAGAAAGAAGAATTGCTACGGAAGCTCTTCCATACATTGTGCTTGTAATAGATGAGTTTGCAGACCTTATGGCAACAACTGGAAAAGAACTTGAGTCAA
>CAYJOZ010000224.1:0-2852 GCA_964371925.1 uncultured Treponemataceae bacterium
AGTATAAATGCTTTTTTTAGTGTCATAGAATTTTTTATCGTATTTATAGACATAGTTCTCCTTATTGCGCTCCTGTAAACCCTCTTGATTCTTCAAAATGGGTCACAAAAGCTGTTGTACCATTATATATGCCAAGCACTAGTTTATTCAAGTACCCTTCATCATTTAGTAAGGTTGCTTCACCTGTATTTGAAATAAAGCCTAACTCAACCAACACACTTGGCATTTTAGCATTTCGTACTACAAACCATTCTTCTTCTTTTAAGCCTCTTGATGGGCTTAAATGTCCAATCTGAGCATCCATGCCATCATGTATATATCTTGCAATCAAAATGCTCTCAGTTGTAAATTCTTCTTCTAACATTAAGTTAATAATTGACGCTACTTCACCTTCAACATTTTTAGCATCCTCTTCATCAATGAGTGTTCTTCGGTAGCCAGGGCTGAGATACCATACTTCAAAACCCGTTGCACTTTTATTTAAAGCAGAATTGACGTGTATCGATATATTCAAAATTGCCTCATGCTCACCAAGTTTAACCTCGTTAGCTAAATCTGTTCTTTCTTCGAGCTTTAAAAAGGTATCATCGTCTCGAGTAAGAAGCACTTTTTTATCTGGATACATTCTAGAAAGCTGGGCGTGGAGTTCTTTCGCTACATACAAGGCAATATCTTTTTCTTGTAGCGTAACACTCTTCCCATTTATTGTATGAGTACCAATTGCACCAGGATCTTTACCACCATGCCCAGCATCGATAATAATTGCTCCAATTCTAAAATCAACTTGTGCCGGAAGGTCTTCAAACAAAGTCTCTACCTTTTGCAAAAAATTGTTATGTGCATATATGGTACCATTGTGGTTAATTAATTCAGGAACAAGTGCTACTTTATTATAATCAATCATTACCAGTGGCGAGCCAACAGAAAAATTTAAAAAATGTCCATTTTTTTCAAACATTCCGCTTAAACTCATGCTATCCCAGTATAGATTTGACTGTGTCTTTTTTGCAATTTCATTCAAATCAACATAACCTTGTGGAACTTGTGCGTTTAAACTAGCATAAAAACATGTGATAAAAAAAAGTATACACAATCTCTTCATATTTCCCCTCGATAACTAAGATACTATACCACAAACCTAAAATAAATAAAAGAGGGCGCCTTGCACTCCCCCACGAATAAAGCAGTGCCAAAAGTCAGGTAAGCTATCACAATTACAATGCAAAGATTCTTTATGAAGCGCTATATAGTTATTTACTATGTGAAGACTTTCTAACAGTTTCATTCCATTCCAATCAGTTACATCCGCATATTCATGTAAAAAGTCTGGAAAATGCTTTATTTCATATATGGGTGTTCTTGGAAGGCTTAAAAGTTGATCATAAATAGTGTCTGGAAGTATAAACGCTGAAGGTGGAAAATCTGTTCTTAAATCTTGATTTAAAAATTTCTTTGTCATTTCACTGTGTTTATCTAAATCTAAATAGGTATTTCGTATAAATGCACGCGCATGCTTTTCAGCCTCTTCTCTAGTATCTGCAGTGCAAATAGTATTCCCCGCCTTTTGTACATTATTTTCTGGAAATGTTGCGATGTCACCTGGTGATAATCGCGGAAAAATATTTTGTACATGCTCATTGCTTCCTAGTGTTACAGCATGAACTTTCCCCGGTATTGAAATCCATGCTCGCTCTACACAGTGTTTATTGCAACAATAATCATACACTACAAAGCCTTCGACATTCTTAAAAATTTTTTTTCGACCTGCATGTAGTAATACAGGTTCTTGATTAAGTGAAATTAAGAGCGCTTCTTTTGTTAGATTTAAGCCTGAAGCATACGGAAATGTCCATCCAGACATATACCCGCCAGAGAGCCTTCCTGCTATCTCCCCTATCATAGGTCCTTTATGGGTAAGCTTTATATCTGCCTTAGCTGCACCATGATGCAAACCTAGAGCTCGTATTCCTTGAACAAAAGTTTCAATCAGTTCCTTATAGTGTTTTGCATCAATATTCGTTGGCATTGAATGCCCCATTTCAATGAAATATGGGGGGTAAAAAATATGCCTGTCTGCAAAGCCTGTAATTGTTATTTCATTATTAAAAACGAGCGCATCGATAGAGAACTCGGGGCCCTCCATATACTCTTCAATAATTGCTCTATTCGTTCTTGAATATTTTATTGCATCATCTATAGCACTTTCTAATTCGTCTGAGTCTCTCACAAGCCTACACCCTCTAGCGCCCATATTGTCACAAGGCTTAACTACTACGGGATACTGTAGCGTTTCAGTGAAATCTTTAATCTTGTTTTTTGTTGTTGAAGTATCAATTTCAAAAAACTTAGGAGAAGGAACCCCATGTTTTTCAAAACACGTTCTCATTATTATTTTATCACTAGCATTTTTTGCAGCTTCTATCGAATGCGCATAAATATTACATTCTTTTGCAACTGAAGAAACTGCAAAAGAAAAATCTGTACCTGCGGTAAACACAGCAGAAATGGGATTTTTGTTATGTAGTTCTAAAGCCTTAGAAACAATTTCTTCTGTACATTTTAGATCGATTACATAAAATTCTTCACACTTGTGCTTACAATATGCATCACTATTTCCATCAAAAACAACTACATCATATCCCAATTCGTGCGCTGAATCAATTGCAGGTTCTTGCATAGTACCTGCTCCAAGTATTAAAACACGTTTCATTATACATCCTTTACTTTTACGCAATACACTTCAAAAGTATCGCCTAATTTAAATATTTCTGCAAGTTTTATTATTACTGTAAGATGCAATTTTTGCAAAATTTTAGGGTAGCGTTGCCAATGAATACCCGTTGATTCAAAAT
>CAYJOZ010000225.1:0-2800 GCA_964371925.1 uncultured Treponemataceae bacterium
CATTTCCTCCTCCTTTGGCGACCCTTTTTTTTTATTTTAAACCATAATTCTTAATCATGCAAGTATTTAAAAATCGTGTCCATATATAAATCTTTTTGATAAAACCAACTACCAATATGAGCTGCCCCCTTCACTATTACAAGTTCTTTAGGGCCGTTTGCGCTTTCATACAGTTCTTGAGCACAATGTGGTTCAACGAGGGTGTCCTCTTCTCCATGAAAAAGTAAAAGAGGTATATTACTAGACGATTCCTTTATAATTTTTTTAGTATTATTTTTTCCAAAGAAAAATCCATTTGCAAAATAACATGATATAGAGGCAAAGAAGTAAATACCCCCTACGATAAATGTACTAAAAAAATTTTTGGGGAAAAATCTTTGCACCAAACTTCTAACATTTTTTGAATATTCTGAAAAAGTGCAATCTGATATAACCAGCTTAACAGGTAAGGAATAGAAAAAAACAGATTGTATTACAGCAGAACCACCCATAGATATTCCGTGCAAAATAATATCTACATCATTCCCAAAACGTGACTGAAGATAAAATACCCATTGTGCTATATCTTTTCCATCAGTAAGATAACAACCCAAACCACAAGTATCCCCCTCACTTTCTGAATGCGCTCGTAGATTTATAGACAAGGTTGAAATGCCTCTTTCTTGATAAGATTCTGCTAAATACGCCAAGCCAGTAGAAGAATCTGTGAACCCATGTACCAAGATAGCTATTTTGTTGTTTTTTTGAAAATCTTTATTTATCCACAAATCAGCTAGCAACAACTGTCTTGAAAATAAAAACCTCATTTTGCGCCCCAAGGATACTTTTATAGAGGCCTTCTCTATGGGGTTTTTAGCCCACCGTTCCTTTGCAGCAAGAAGCGGTATCATTATATTTTCATCTTTTACATGCGATGCAGAATCCACCAATGATTTTTTTTCATACACAGATCTCTCACATAAATTCTTAAAAACTATAATACCTATAGGCATGCAAAAAAATACATATCCTAAGACAAGAAGCCCAACACAATAAATTCCTATTAACAAGACATAATCCTAGCTACTGCTTATGTATTTACTGAAATTCCATCAACAGCAAGCTGAATAGAACTTAGCATATCATCTATAACTTTTTGATCTAAAATTGAAAGTTTAAAAACAGCTGATTCAAGTAGTGAATAAAACATTTCATTCGCAAACTTAACATTTATATTCTTAAACTCGCCAGCTTTTTTACCTGCTATTAATATTGTTGATAGTAAGTGTCGTAAGCGAATAATACGCCGACGAACTTTAATATTAGGATCCTTGCCCGATTTTTTTATTTGAACTAAGTATGCGAGAATAACACCAAAAAGCTCTCTATTTTCAATACATTCATCTACAATGCATTTTAATATTTCAAAAAGTTTTTGGGCATACGATTTTTCTGAATCATTAATTACTTTTTGTATAGCAGCCTCTAATCCTTCGGTTAATTGCTTAATGCTCCAAAGAAATATTTCACGCTTGTTTTTAAAATATATGTATAAAGTGGTGCGTGTAATCCCACATTTATTCGCTATCTTTTGAAAAGTTGCATCTTCGTAGCCTTCATCAACAAAAACATCTAAAGCTTTTTTTAATATCGCTTTTTTTCTTTTTTCATGATCAACAACAATTCCCATTTTATTCCTCTTTACCTTTATTTTCATACATAAACAATGTTGTATCTAATATACCGCTCTTTAGAGCTTTCCTTGAGACAGCTTTTTTCCCAAACTTAGATTCAAAATCCATGTCTGCTGTAATAAAGCCCATTTCCCAACCAGGAAAGCTTTTAATTAAATCTGACATATCTTTATACAGCATATTTATCTCTTCTTCTGTTCCTATTCTTTCTCCATAAGGAGGATTAGAGAGAATTAGCCCTGTTTCATAGGGAGCAGATAGTTCACGAAAGTCAGCAATGTCAATTTCAGGGCGCGGGATTCTATTATCAGATCCAATAAGCTGTAAAGCCCTACCAGCCGTAACACAAGCCCTCTCTATATTTTCACGTGCACGCTCAACAGCTGCAAAGTCGATATCTGTTCCTGTAATCCTACAAAGTACATCCGTTCTAATTTTCTCTGCTTCTTTACACTTTATTTCTTCCGCTTGTTTTGCATCAAAGATAGATAAATTTTCTAAATCGAACCTACGCCCAAAACCTGGAGCTACATTATGCGCGTAAAGCATTGCTTCACTGAGAATTGTTCCCGAGCCGCAAAAAGCATCATGTAAAGGTGTCTTCCTTCTCCAACACATTACATGCAAAAGTGTAGCTGCAAGAGTTTCTCGAATAGGGGCTACACCACCATCCATTCGATACCCTCGACGGTTAAGAGGCTTACCCGATAAATCTAAGAGTATGCTAACTTCATTTTTCTCAATATATATACGTATATCCGATTTATTTCCGGTCTCTGGTAAGACTTCCATACCCCAAATAAAACCAAGTTTTTTACAAATAGCTTTGTGCGCAATGGTTTGAATACTGTGCTCAGATGATAGTTTGCTTCTAAAGGTACGAACCTTATCTAAGTGAATACGAACATCTTTCTTAAAGTAATCTTGCCACGAGATTGCGTATACTCCATCAAAAAGAGCATCAAAATCTTCTGCCACAAAGGCAGATAACTGCAGGTAAATGCGGTCAGCCGTTCTTAAACAAAGGTTAGAACGGAACATGCCCTCTTCGGGACATTCAAAGCGAACTCGACCTGGTGAATTACCTAAAGGCTTGTAACCCAGTAATTTTATTTCATTTGAAAGTA
>CAYJOZ010000226.1:0-2775 GCA_964371925.1 uncultured Treponemataceae bacterium
TGATTGCAAAAGAAGCTCTTGAGAATATAAAAGAGCAATGTAGGAATGTGGAGTAATACGTAAAAATCGGAGTCCATTCCGATTTTTACTATCGAGTTTTAGCAAAGCTAAAACATCGATTATGCTTTAGTTGTGTGCCGTCCTTGGCACAATTTTATACAAATATTACAATTGCTTAATTACGAATTACGAATGTGGCGTGTAGAGCAAGGGAGAAATTTTACCACAGATTTGTATGGGGTAAAATATAAGGTAGGGATTAGAGCAAACTTAGTGGATTACACAGATTATTTTTCATTCGTAGTCAACTTTTATAAACTGAGAAATCTTTTTGCGTATAATAAATTCTTGTATTTATAAAAAAATCTAAATCCTTGCTACTAACAAAAATCTGTGTAATCTGTGTAATCTGTGGATAAAAATAAACTGGAGTTAATTCTTAAAAAACTTTCAGATTATTTTAATGATTCTCATGTTATAATAGTGTATATTCTAACTTAGGAGATACGCTATGAAAAAAATAATTATTTTACTTACAATCATTTTTTGCACCTTTTCATCTTTCGCACAATCTTATGAAAACTGGGAACGCCTAGATCGCCAATCCATAAAACTTCAAAATGGTAGTACTACCATTACCAGAAGTGGGGTGTATGAACTCTCTGGAATCTTAAACAATGGAATGGTTACCGTATCAACAAATGACTCTGGTACAGTCTATCTAGTACTCGATAACGCACACTTAACCGGAGCAAATGGAAGTCCCTTATACATTGAAAAAGCAAACAATGTTGTTATTATTTTAGAAGATAAAACAAGTAATTCGATACGATATACTGGGCGAGACAATGAAGATGATGACTTACCAGATGCAGCCCTTTATTCTCGCTCTAATCTAACTATTGCAGGCGAGGGAACACTTGAAATTTCTGCCTTGCATGTAGACGCAATTAAAAGCAAGAAAAATCTTGTATTAGAAAATATTACTTTAACGCTAGATACACCAGAAGATGCAATAGATTCAGATGGCGATATTCACATTAAAAGTGGAATGTACATCATTAATGCTGGAGACGATGCAATTCACTCAGAAGCAGCTATTACCATTGACGGTGGTACAATCGATATTCAAACCTGTGTTGAAGGAATTGAGGGTGCTTACGTAACAATAAATGGCGGAAACATAGGCATCTACACAACCGACGATGCAATAAATACTCCAGAAGATTATAGCGTGCTTACAATAAACGGCGGAAATATATATCTTGAAACCCACGGTGATGATACAGATGGAATAGATTCTAATAATGATATAGTTGTTACTGGTGGTAGTATAACAATAAAAATGAGCGACTTAAATCGGCGTGGACTTCATGTAGACTATGATAATAACTTCACTCAAACAGGTGGGACTATTAAAGATGAAAAGGGCAATATAATAGATCCACCTTCACAACAGCAAAGAGGAAGAGGTCCTAGACCACGTTAAGTGTAAAAAACCGGTATGAGCTTAAAAGCTAGGTCACTGAAAAAGCCTGTTGCCTTTCCAGTGGCAACCTTAAAAGCCATACCGTTTTTTATATTACAATAAAATTGCGAACTCTAGTCCAACCGTTGTTTGGTAATCAAAATAAGTTGTAGCTCCACGACCCTTTTCGTATTTATATTTTAGGGCTATAATAAAGTTATGGAGTTCTATTCCTGTTCCTACTGCAACTGCTATACTATCTTGATTTTCTATTAGATTTTCTAAATCCATATTATCATAGATGTATGCAAGGTTAAAACCTGCAACATAACTAATATCATAGTCGTTAGAAAGTTTTAGACGATAATCATTACCTATTTGAGCTTTGAAAGCTGGTGCTCCATTCCCTGCATGTCTATATGTTGCTTCAATTCCAGCATAAGGTGAAAATGAATGATTTTCAATATTAGCGTAGTAATGTGAACTTAACCCAAAAAACTCATAACTTGCACCCATTTGAGCAAATGTCGCTTTATAGCCATCAACAAAATGGGTTGAATGGTGATACATTGGATAAATCCTAATTTTCATATTTATATCCAATAATTCTTGAAGATAAAGATCTACATACGCTGCAAATTCTCCTGCAAAGTCATAGGTATAAAAGTTTACGCTGTTAATTGTTTCCTCTTTTTCAAAAATTGCTGCTGTAACTGCACCAGCAATACCTACAGAAAAAAAGTCATTTCTATAAAATTGTAAGTCTTTTGCAATTCGAGCATCTACAAAAAGAAAGACATCAGAAAAATCAAAATTATATGATGGTGTTCGCTTTCTAAAAGTATCTTCTAAATCAAAATTATAGTTAAAGAAAAGAGTAGTGACCATGCCCCTTTTATCTAGCCAGCCAACATAGTATTTGTCTGTAGGGTCGCCTTCAAAAATTTTATAAGAATTGAAGTTAGTACTACTTTTTTGTTCGCCTAAGTCTTGTGTAAATACCATGCTTGTAAATAAACAGCATGCCAAAATTAAGATAATACTCTTTTTCATATATAAGCTCCTATAAGAAGATAGTATATAAATTTATAATAAAAATCAACATAAATCTTGTAACCTTTTTCTTTTAGAGTTGTTTATATTTTAAACGCCACTTTAGATATGAGGATGTTTTTGTGCGTCCATTTACTTCTTGCTTTTCATCTCTTTTTTTGCGTTTTATGGGTTTACATCTATGCCTTGCAGCTTTGTGTAGCTTCACTGTTTTTCACCTTTGCTTTGCATCTATGTTTTACAAGAACCTGTCG
>CAYJOZ010000227.1:0-2768 GCA_964371925.1 uncultured Treponemataceae bacterium
GACCCCGACGAGGGCGACGGGGTCTACAAATCAGGTCGGTCTACGGCTCCAATTCCTCGGTGCCGTCGGCACCTGTGGTATTTCCGCCTCCGCCCTAACGCGGGTTGCGTAATGGAGGTTTTTTGCATCACTAAAAAAAATATCTCCAATCTTCTCTATGTTTTTACTATTAAATAAACTAAAATTGGTATAACCAAAAAAGTAAAAAAAAACATCTTTAATTCTATAACGCTTTTTTTGTTTTTTTTACGATACTCACAAATTTCTAATAATCTCTTGGGTAGAGTTAATAGCAAACCTAAAAGCCAAAACACAAAGTATAGATCCGAAGTTATTACTACTATATCAATAATTTTAATAAATGAGCCTATATATAATATAATTCCTAGGTATAAAAAAAGATGCCCCACAATATTCGTGATTTTGATAACCTTTTTTAGCACCTATTTCCTCCCTTTTATTCAACCTTCTTGTCCTTGCTCTTCTATGTATTCGTCTATTTCTTGGGCTATGTGTAAATCACCTGTAATGTGTAAGAGCCTGTAAAAATCCACTTTACCCCTCTGAATTTACAACTTCTACTTTTATTGTACCATATTTCTATTCTTTAGACTAGTTTGAAATTTTCTCGCGCGTTGCCCGTGTGGCAACACATAGGTTGCCACACTACGGGGCCGGTTGTAAATTTGTCTCAGTATTGTTATACTCAATTCAAAGGAAACCAAAAATGAAAAAATCACTACTACTCTGTGCTTTTGCACTTCTATCAACAGCAATCTTTGCAGACATTTTTGAAGATGCCCGCTATGGCAATCTAGACGCTTTAGAGCAAAGAATTGAAAATGGTGAATCTGTAGATACCCAAGATTACGATGGCTACTCTATTCTTATGCTTGCAGCTGGAAACGGCGAACTAGAAATTGTTGAATATTTAGTTGAAAATGGTGCAAACCTTGAACTTGTAGATGAAGACGGCGACACTGCTCTTTTTTGGGCTGTTTATAATGGATATAAAGATATTGTTTTTTACCTTATTGAACAAGGTGCAAATGTTCTTGCAAAAAATAATGGCAATGAAACACTTTTAATGAAATCTGTTCAATCATGGGACATGGAACTGGTACAATACTTTGCACAAACAGACATAGATTTATTTGCAGTTAACTCTGACGGACAAAATGCGCATGATATTGCAATAGAGGAATATGAACCAGAAATAGCCGAATACTTAGAATCCCTCGGACTAGAAGCAAGTGATTCTGACGATAACGACTATTATGCAGATGACAGTGATTATGATTCAGGTAACAACGACTATAGCACAGACAATGCGGAAGGCCTCTTTGATGCCATTGAAAATGAAGATGAAGAGCTCGTGAGGTTGTTTTTAGTAGCGGGTACCAATATTGAAAGTAGAAATTATTATTTTGAGCAAACGCCTTTAATGGTTGCAGCAGAGGTTGGAAGTATACCCATAATAGACATTCTTTTAGAAGCTGGAGCAGATATACATGCTGTAGATGAAGAGGGGTTAGATGCTTTAATGTGGGCTTTTGGGATGGGAGAAATAGAAGCAGGAATACATCTAATAGAAAAAGGAGCTGATGTTTCAAGACAAAATTATTTAAGTACACCCTTAATGGCTTTAGCAGGCAATTTTTCTAATGCTGATTTTGAAGAGAATCTTATTCCATTCCTTTTATCTAAAGGCGCTGATATTAATGCCCAAGATAAAAATGGTCAAACTGCTTTATTCCATGCCGTTATATATGGGTCTATAGAAGAGGTACAAGCGCTGGTAGAACATGGTGCAGATATCCACATAGAAGATAATGAAGGGGCAACAGCTGTTTACTATGCATTACAAGGCAATGGAGAAGTAGTTAATTATCTTGTAGGAAAAGGTGCAAGTCTTGACAGCTTGCGAGATGAAGATGGGAATACCTTATTGCTGTACACAGTACAAGCAGGAGAGCTAATAATGGTGTCTTTTCTCATAGAATATGGGGCTGACATTTTTGCAAAGAATAATGAAAACGAAACTATTTTAATGATGGCTGTACAATTAGGCAACATGGGGCTCATTGAGCTCTTTGTTGAAAGTGGAATAGATATTCATGCAACAAATACTTCTGGTAACAATGCTCTTGATTACGCAATAAATGGAGGCGATGAAGTAATAATCGAATACCTTGAAAGTCTTGGCCTCAGTGCTACTTCAGAATACTAATTCAAAATTACTTGTACTACGTCTGCCTCTTCCATGTTGTAATAAAAAAGACTGTACATAACAGCAGCGAAAACCTTTCGTCCATACTCACGAGTTTCGGCGAAAGGTTTTTTTTCTAATAACAAGTCGAATGAAACATTTTTAATAAAATAAGAACATATCTTAAAAGTCTAGTAATGCTTGCAAACAGCTCGCCAATCTTTATAAGGATTAAAAGAGGGTTACATACTCGCATAAAAAAGAAAAATATAGTATACTTATCAAATAAAACAATAATAAAGGAAAAAAACATGAAAAAATGTATACTTTTACTCATCATATCTTTAGTAAGCACTTCTCTTTTTGCAGATATGTTTGACTATTCTACCGATGGAAATCTAAATGCCATAAAAAAAGAGGTTGAAAAAGGTGCAGATGTTAATATTCAAGACGAATATGGTTACACTCCCCTTATGCTTGCAGCTGGTAATGGAAACTTAAATATTGTAAGATATTTAGTAGAAAATGGCGCAGACCTTGAAATACAAGATGAAGATGG